>NZ_JAGN01000082.1 GCF_000526675.1 Atopobacter phocae ATCC BAA-285 | reverse complement strand
ATCATTTGCTTATTTTATCTTTTGATCTAAAAAAAGAGGCGAAGTAACCATACGGTTACCTCACCTCGTCATCAACCCTATTTGACAAAGAGCCATCATTATGGACGACGAATGTCGGATACATGATTCTCTTATTTTTATTATTAGAGACCTTTTGTCCCAGCCTCAACTAAATATATCGTTAAAATATAATAGAAATCTGCATCACAGAATATCTCAAAACAAAATCATGATGCAGATGAATTTCTTAAAAAAGTAATTTAAATTAAGTACAAAATTTAATTTTATTCTGTTCTCTAAATACAAATGGCATTATCTATCAAGTGAGAATACTCCAGAAAAATTCATAGATAACCAGGAAGATTGCTATGTTAATTGCTACAATCATTTTCTTTTCATAGCTAAATCTTTTTTTATTAGATAGTTAACTGATGCAATTAAAGAGATTACAGCAGAAAAAATTAATGCTTTTACCATTGATTCCAAACACCTCCAATAGCTCCCGTCAGACAACAACCACCAGGTCCACCTATAACACCAACAATTATGGCTCCCCCAACACAGGAACCACCTACACTGCCCCAGTTAATTTTTCCGCCAATTACTTTTAACATTTCTTCTTGATTCAGTAATTCTTTTTTATTAAAAGTTTCTCCTAATTCCCTAATAGTCCACCAATAATATAATAGTAATAACAGCAAAACTATTAGGAGGTATCTTCTTTTTTTTATAAATTTTAACACGAATCAAACAAATTTACCAATTGATTTCGTTCAACAGATTCATGTCGACAATTGATCCAAACACTTTTTATCGAATGGTCCTATCTTCTAAAAAAAATAATAACAATGAACAATTGTTTTATCGATGGGACTAAAATTGAAGCAAATGCTAATTAATATAGTTTTGTTTTGAAAAAAAGCAGTTCAAAAATATAATGAACGTCTTAAACAGACAATATAAGTATATTATTTAGAAAAAATAGTCAAGTCCATAATCTTGTGTAAAAGTTTCTA
>NZ_JAGN01000081.1 GCF_000526675.1 Atopobacter phocae ATCC BAA-285 | reverse complement strand
AGCTGTTGTCGCGAGTTCGATTCTCGTCACCCGCTTATTTTAATAAAAAATACTAGGGCCTATAGCTCAGGTGGTTAGAGCGCACGCCTGATAAGCGTGAGGTCGATGGTTCGAGTCCATTTAGGCCCATTTGATAAAAATACATAACATATAATGGGGAAGTACTCAAGAGGCTGAAGAGGTGCCCCTGCTAAGGGTATAGGTCGTGTGAACGGCGCGAGGGTTCAAATCCCTCCTTCTCCGTATTTTTATCTTAAGGCCCGTTGGTCAAGCGGTTAAGACACCGCCCTTTCACGGCGGTAACACGGGTTCGATTCCCGTACGGGTCATCTTAAAAAGGGACGATTTATCGGCCCTTTTTTTGTGCTTAAAAATGACTCTTTGTTAAATGGCTCTTTGTCAAATAGTGTTGATGATGAGTTGAGGTAACCGTATGGTTACTTCTCCTCTTTTTTTAGATCAAAAGATAAAATAAGCGAATGAAGTAGAAGTAATTGAATAAACACTTGAAGTGTTTATAAACATCTTTTATGTTACAATTCTTTTAGTAATTAATTCACGAGTAAGGAGTGACTGGTATGCAATTTATTGGATATTCAAAATGTTCAACGTGCAAAGGTATCAAAGCTTTAATGGAAGAAAAAGGGTTAACATTTGACGTACGTGATATTAAAGAAAATCGTCCAAGTAAAAGTGAAATCAAACAGTGGCATGAACAATCAGGTTTAGATATTTCAAAATTCTTTAATACGAGTGGACAAATATATCGACAAAATAATTTAAAAGAGAAACGCTTAACGATGTCTTTAGATGAGCAATATCAATTATTATCCGAAGATGGTATGCTTGTGAAACGTCCAATATTATTGGTTGACGAATCAGTTTATATTGGACCACTTGTAAAAAAATATGTAGAATCTTTATAAATAATAGAATAACAAAAAAAGCTAAAAGAGAATGTTAAAATGATATGCTCCCCCTAAAGTAGACACTTGAAAAAGTAAAACTATTTTAGGGGGAGTTTTTCATGCGTAAAAATAAACGTCATTCG
>NZ_JAGN01000080.1 GCF_000526675.1 Atopobacter phocae ATCC BAA-285 | reverse complement strand
TAGCTATTCCAGCATAAAAAAACACCTATGGATGAAAAACCATAGGTGCATAAAATTTATTTTTTTACCTGTCTACTTGACAGGGAGCAGTTCATCAGAAAATAAGGTTCTTTTTTACAGTTTCGTTTATATGCTTAAATGGCGTTCTGCCGCATCATTTGCCATCGTTTTTAATATATTGACTTGTTCCATTCGTCCTAACACAACCATTCGATCGCCTTCTTCTAACACTTCTTCTGAACTTGGATTGAAAATAAGATCATCTCCGTTATATTTTTTTATGGCAATAATCATCAACCCTGTTTTATCTGGAATACGTGCATCTTTTAGTTGTTTATTCAGTAATTGTGAATTTTTAAAAATAACCACATCTTCTAAATCAAGTACAACTTCTCCAGCATGTGTAATAATATCAAGAAAAGACATAACGGTTGGTCTTAACATTAATGCTGCCATTCGTGTGCCACCAATTTCATTTGGAGAAATCGTATTATTTGCTCCAGCTTTTTTTAATTTTTCATCGGCTCGTTTATTAATTGCGCGAGATACAATATATATTTTAGGATTCATTTGTCGTGCTGTTAAAACCGTAAATACATTTAATGCATCAGTTGGTAACGATGAAATTAATCCTTTTGCCTGACTAATATTAGCGCGTTCCAATGTTTCCTCTAGACTAGCATCCCCATATATGGCAGGTATATTTTCTTCTATTAATTTATTTACTTTTTCTTCTGAATTATCAATAACTACATATGGGGTTTGTGCTGCTTGGAATTGTTTCACTGCATAATACCCTGTTTCTCCTGCTCCACAAACAATATAGTGATTTTTCAATTGCTCAATTTTGGCTTCCATTTTTCTTCTCCTCCACGCTTTTTTCATATCTCCTTCTAAAAATGAGGAAACAATTGCGGAAAATAGGTAACCGACTGTCCCTAAACTAATAAAAATTAAAATAATCGAAAAAAGCTTTGCTTCTACACCCATTACACCAAGTTCGCCATACCCAACTGTTGAAATCGTAATAACGGTCATGTACAAAGCGTCAACTAAGTTTAAATCTAATAAAACCATATATCCTATCGTTCCCGTAAAAAGTAACGATAAAAGTAAAATGATCAACACGTTAATTTGGTGTCGTTGTTCCTTCATAATGAGTCCCTCATTTTTCATAATGTTATTAAAATTTAAAAATTTATCATCACAGTCAAGTCCATAATCTTGTGTAAAATACTATACAATGTTCTATACTCTCTTACTGGTTAAACTTGATATACTTTCTTGTAGAACTGAGCCAT
>NZ_JAGN01000079.1 GCF_000526675.1 Atopobacter phocae ATCC BAA-285 | reverse complement strand
GATCAGTTCTAAAAGAAAGTATATCAAGTTTAACCAGTAAGAGAGTATAGAACATTGTACTAGAAACTTTTACACAAGATTATGGACTTGACTTTGATATTACTATTTTTTTCTTTATTTATAAAAGGTAAACTTTTACATTCAATTTTTTCATTTATTTTATCTTTTAGCTTTTTAAATCGATCAATCAACTCATTCCAATTTTCTTCCTTAGTTATAAAATTGACTAAATCTACATAAATATATGGATGTAATAAAGTTAATGGTCTATACGATTCTTTTGATTTATTGGTCTGAAGTATGTAATTAATATTTGAACAATCTGAATATTTTCGTTTTAATAATAATGATTCTTTTTCCTCTAATTCTTTATTATCCAATGTTTCTATGCCTACTTTTAGTAAGTATCTTAAATCGAAATAACTAGGTAATCCTTTAGAAAAATAGTTTTGAGGTTTTAAAAAAAATTCTTTAGCCTTCACATGATTCATTTCAGTGATTAAAATGATTGACTCCATTTTACCTCCTTTAATCAGCAAATATTAGTTTATTACAAATATTTACGATTCACTATAACAGCCAATTAAATTTTATAAAATATTTTTTTGAATATAAAGGATGAACTATGAAAATTGTGTATACTTCATTCCCAAATCATTTTTTATGTAGAGGACGGTACTTCTTCATTTAGACCAAGTACACATGGGCTATAGTTTAAGTCTCATAATAGAAAATAATGATTAGATTTATATCCATGAATGAAATTATAATAATTGCTAACAACATAAATTCTTTAAGTAGTATCTTTTTAAACATCTGCTCCTTCTCTTAATACCAATTTTATGACCTCATTAATATTTCTCTAAGTTATACTTTAACGTGTCTTTTTTCAATTAGCATTAGATTACGCAAATATCCCCTTCACGCTTTTCAACACTGGCATCTCTCGGTTATAAAGCAATCTTCCTAACCGGCTATCTCGACTTGCTTCATACATTTGAATGGCTTCGTTATAACTTAACTTTAAAGTCGATAAATGCAAATGATTCTTTTCATTGCTAGTGAGCTGTGTTGGTCCAATTGATTGAACGCGACACAAGAAATAATGATTCATATTATGTCGATGAATGAAATTATAATAATCGCTAACGACACCAATTTTTCTAATGATTTCTACACACGCGCCTAATTCTTCGATTAACTCGCGTTGGATTGCTTCTTCTAATGTTTCACCAGGTTCTACTCCACCACCTGCTGTTTCAATCACTGTAACATTGCCAAAATCATCATCCCGCTCTGCTTTTAAGAAATAAAAATATCCTTGTTCGTCAAAAACAATGGCTCGTGCTATTTGTCGATCGTGAGTAATCGATTCAAGCGGCCATTCAGTCAAGTCCATAATCTTGTGTAAAAGTTTCTAGTACAATGTTCTATACTCTCTTACTGGTTAAACTTGATATACTTTCTTTTAGAACTGA
>NZ_JAGN01000078.1 GCF_000526675.1 Atopobacter phocae ATCC BAA-285 | reverse complement strand
TGGTAAAAACATTGTACCGTAAAAGGAGCTTTATATGACCTTTTATCTTTTACACAATTATATGGACTTTATCGTAGCTCGCGCTGTCTTATTTAAATTTTTACACCAAGGTGGATAGAAGCGCATAGCAATCTTACCTTTGCTATTTTCAGTTGATACAATATGCTTCTTAATCGCAATATCTTTAGGAATGATAAATACACCACCTTGACTAGGTTCATCAATTAATATAATATACTCATCAACTAAAGCTTCAATAGAATACGGTACATTTTTATTGTTTTCACCTTTTTTTCAAAAAACTGTAAAGTAGCCTTCTTTCTTTGGCGTCTTTTTAGCTAAACGATATCGTTTAAATATTGAATCATTCGGTAACCGTATTAACATACTTTCATATTTTTCATTCCAATGTTCCATAACTAATTCAAAATTTCCATATATTTTGTGTAGTAAATTAATTGATTTCAACCTATCTCCTTCTTTCTTTTTCTGAAAATGATATTATCCAGGTGCACAAGTATATCACATATTCACTTATTTTATCTTCTGACCTACAGAAAAGATGAAGTAACCGTATGAATACCTCACCTCGTCATCAATCCTATTTGACAAAGAGCCAATAAATAGACAGCAAAAAAGACAAGGTCTTAGAAACCTTGTCTTTTCGTATACCGGCGGCCGGGGTCGAACCGGCACGCCCCGCAAAGGGCACTGGATTTTGAGTCCAGCGCGTCTGCCAATTCCGCCACGCCGGCATAATTATTCGGTTAAAGGCGGTAACCGGATTTGAACCGGTGATCGAGGTTTTGCAGACCCATGCCTTACCACTTGGCTATACCGCCATTAAAAAATTCTATAAAAAAAACTGGGCTAGCTGGATTCGAACCAACGAATGACGGAGTCAAAGTCCGTTGCCTTACCGCTTGGCTATAGCCCAATAAAAGGGCGACCGATGGGAATCGAACCCACGAATGCCGGAGCCACAATCCGGTGCGTTAACCACTTCGCCACGGTCGCCATAATTATAACAGGGGTAGCAGGAATCGAACCCACGCTAACGGTTTTGGAGACCGCTGTTCTACCGCTAAACTATACCCCTATTGTCGACGCTTTAAATATGGAGGGGGGCAGATTCGAACTGCCGAACCCGAAGGAGCGGATTTACAGTCCGCCGCGTTTAGCCACTTCGCTACCCCTCCAAATGGCTCGAGACAGAATCGAACTGCCGACACCTTGAGCTTCAATCAAGTGCTCTACCAACTGAGCTATCGAGCCTTACTAAAATATTGATACGGTCCCGACGGGATTTGAACCCGCGATCTCCTGCGTGACAGGCAGGCATGTTAACCCCTACACCACGGAACCAGTGTTAAATGTAACGATGGAGGCTAACGGGATCGAACCGCTGACCCTCTGCTTGTAAGGCAGATGCTCTCCCAGCTGAGCTAAGCCTCCAACTATTTAATGACCCGTACGGGAATCGAACCCGTGTTACCGCCGTGAAAGGGCGGTGTCTTAACCGCTTGACCAACGGGCCAGGATATAAAACGGAGAGTAAGGGATTCGAACCCTTGAGACAGTTTTACCCGCCTACACGATTTCCAATCGTGCTCCTTCGGCCAGCTCGGACAACTCTCCAAGGTTATTTTCGAAACATTACTGCTTCCTAACTCCGCAAGTAGGACTCGAACCTACGACATCGTGATTAACAGTCACGCGCTACTACCAACTGAGCTATTGCGGATTAATGCATGGCAACGTCCT
>NZ_JAGN01000077.1 GCF_000526675.1 Atopobacter phocae ATCC BAA-285 | reverse complement strand
TCCTCCTGGGTAGGTTTTCTGGTAAAAACATTGTACCGTAAAAGGAGCTTTATATGGCCTTTTATCTTTTACACAATTATATGGACTTTATCATCCGTTATTGGTTATATTGTTATATAATAGGTATTTTAGGCAACAAATATCAGTAGTAAAACGTTCATTGATACTGTTTTCTTTGCTTTTACTGGTAATATTTGGTAGTGAATTTTATGGAGAAATGCTAGATGTTAATCAAGCCTTTAATAATTTAGGGTGGTATCTGTTTCCCCTTATAATGAGTACAATATACTATTTTAAGGTCATACATGATAAATTTAGTTTAGTTACTCAAAGATGGTTAGGTAATTATAAAACTCGTATAGAACTATTATTTGTACTTCTTATTGTTTGTTGGGTTGTACTTACAAAGGTACTAGTTAAAGATTTTTTACTATTTTTTATAATTCTTGACGCAAGCACGTTGTTTTGTCTAGTGGTAATTTCTTATATTTTTTATTATTTAGAAAACTCTAAACAAAATTTTGATTATAAAAATAGAAAGTTAAACTATTTTATGAAATCAGAGGAAAACATAAGGGTGGGGTTCTCAAATTATTTGCATGATGATGTCTTGCAAAATATCATAGCGATAAAAAACTTACTCTCACTAGAAGATAGTGATATAACACATGGTTTCATTGTTAATGAGTTGAATGATTTAGTTTCTGGTATTAGGGATGAAATTGATACTTACCACCCAATAATTCCTGTTAATCGAACAATGAAAGAAAATATACAGTCTCTTTTTGATGATATTGTCAAAAGAAGAAAAAGTAATAAATTATTGTATTTCAACTGTTCGAATAGTACAATAATCCCACCTCCATATGGAGATATTGTATACAGGTTTATAAAAGAGTTAATTAATAATGCTATAAAATATGGAGTTAGTAAAGATATTCATTTATCTTTAAAGGTTCAATCTGATATTATTATCATTGAGGAGAGCAATCAAATAGTGGAAAAAGTTCACTCTATAAATTATGGTAGAGGTTTGAAATCATTGCAAGAAACACTAGTAGCTTTTGATGGGGATATGGAGCTACAAATAGATAATAAACAATTTAATATCAGAATATTACTTCCCATAGATTGGAAATTGTGCTATGAAAATTTTATTAATTGATGACCATAAACTATTTGCAAAGAGTATCCAACTGTTATGCCAACAGTATGATGAAGTCGATGTCATAGATACGATTACTTCTAATTTCAACGATGTGACGATAGATTTGTCTAAGTACGATATTATCTTACTTGATATTAATTTAACAAATATTTCTAAAGAGAATGGATTGGAGATAGCAGAGGCACTCATACAGTCTACTCCTAATTTGAAAGTTGTTATGCTAACAGGATATGTTAAGTCAATCTATGAAGAGCGAGCAAAAAAAATAGGCGCATATGGGTTTGTAGATAAAAATATAGATCCTAAACAACTAATTTCTATCTTAAAAAAAGTGGATTCTGGGAAAAAGTATTTTGAACAAATTGAGTCTCAGGATTATGTTGAATCCTTAACTGAACGAGAAATAACTATTTTAAATTTGAGTAAGAAAGGGCTCTCTATAAAAGAAATAGAGGAAACATTACAAATTAGTAGGAGAACAGTATTTAATCATTTGAACAACGTCTATTCAAAGCTCTTGGTAAATAATAAGCAAGAGGCTATCTACAAAGCTGAGCAATTAGGATATTTTATGGATTTCTGAGTTATAGGTAATCAAACTACTTAAGTTCCATCTCCGTATTTGTTAGGGTTTTTCTGTGAAATAAAAAGAAGGTAGCTGTGATAAATGCCGATATTAAGCTATTTTCAACCCAGATTTTTTTTACAATGATTATTTTTTTAATATATAACAAAAAGCCCTTGATATAGGGCTTTTTAGCTGGATATTTAAAGTCAAGTCCATAATCTTGTGTAAAATACTATACAATGTTCTATACTCTCTTACTGGTTAAACTTGATATACTTTCTTGTAGAACTGAGCCAT
>NZ_JAGN01000076.1 GCF_000526675.1 Atopobacter phocae ATCC BAA-285 | reverse complement strand
TCCTCCTAGGTATGTTTTGTGGTAAAAACATTGTACCGTAAAAGGAGCTTTATATGACCTTTTATCTTTTACACAATTATATGGACTTTATCTTATTTTCAATTATAGAATAGGATAGTTCGTATGAAGTTTTGAGAAGATATTTAACTTTTAGTTCATTAACTTACATGCTTTGTTATAAAATTATATAAGCCAATAGCATATATATTGTATTTTTCGACATAAAAACTATTATTTTACGAAGAAATCGGTATGATGGCGTACAGTGTGTTATAATAGATACGAAAAGGAATTTTCGGGCGATATTATTAAAGCCAATATTATAACAAATCAGTGTCAAGAATTTAGGAGATGAAGAATGAATAACAATTCAACAAAAAAACAAGTACCAGTAACAGAACGTGCAAGAATCACAACGGAAATCGTTGATTTAACCAGTGAAGGAATGGGTGTCGCTAAAGTCGATGGGTTCCCAATCTTTGTTCATAATGCTTTACCAGGTGAACGTGTAACAATCAAAGTTACTAAAGTATTGAAAAATTTTGCTGTAGGAAAAGTAGAAGCTTATGAAGTAACGAGTCCAGATCGAGTAGAACCGTTGGATCATACAGGATTTGCTAGTGGAACAATGGCTTTACAACATCTAAGTTACCCAGCACAATTAGCTTTCAAAACAAAACGTATTAAAGAAGCAATGGAACGAATTGGTGAAATCAAAACAGAAATTCGCCCAACATTAGAAGCTCCTAAACAAACAGGCTATCGAAATAAAGCACAAATACCTGTGCAATATATTGATGGCGAACTAAAAACAGGGATATATAAAGCAAAAAGTCACGAGTTAATTCCTGTTGATCAATTTTATATTCAACATCCAGCGATTGATGAAGCAATTTTAACTATACGTGAGTTATTGAATAAATACAATGAATCACATAAAGGGGCTAAAATTGAAGCCTATGATGAAAAAACGCATCGTGGTGCATTACGCCATATTATCGTGCGTTACAGCGAGCGTTCAAAAGAAATGATGATTATTTTCGTTGTTAAATCAAGTCAAGCTAAAATTTTCAGTCAATTATTAGGACCGATTACGAAGCAATTACCTGAAGTAGTATCGATTGTAGAAAATATTAATGGCGATAAAACAAATCGAATTGTTGGTCGTAAAAACTATATTTTATGGGGCAAAGATACATATCGTGAAGAATTATTAGGTTTCCAATATGATATTTCACCACTTTCATTCTTCCAAGTTAATACGGATCAAGCGGAAACGTTGTATCAACAAGCCATTGATGCTGCTCAATTAACCGGTAAAGAACGCGTTTTAGATTTATACTGTGGATTAGGTTCATTAACTTTACCATTAGCTCAAAAAGCTAAACGAGTATACGGTATTGAAGTTATTCCAGAAGCAGTTAAACAAGCTGAACATAATGCTGAATTAAATGGCGTGAAGAACGTTATTTTCCAAGCAGGTAAAACAGAAGATGTCTTACCACAATGGATTGAATCAGGCATTAAACCAGATGTTATTGTTGTTGATCCACCACGTAAAGGATTAGATGAACGAGTTCGTCAAACAATGATTGAAGCTTCACCTGAAAGAATTGTATATGTATCATGCCATCCAGGTAGCTTAGCTCGTGATTTAAAAGATTTCGTAGCAGGCGGTTATGAAGTCAAATATGTTCAAGGCGTCGATTTATTTGTAATGACTCCTCATGTTGAGACTATAGCGTTATTACAAAAAGTGAAATCGTAAAAAACATTTTAAGTAGTTTTATAGGCCCTTTGTCAAATAGGGTTGATGAAGAGGTGAGGTAACCGTACGGTTACTTCGCCTCTTTTTTATTCTATAATTTAAAGAAGCTAAAAAATAGTATCAAAAAGACTGAAGTATATTCACTTCAGTCCTTTTTTATTCGTATTATTTTAATTTCGGTTGTTTATACTTCACAACATCTAGTCAAGTCCATAATCTTGTGTAAAATACTATACAATGTTCTATACTCTCTTACTGGTTAAACTTGATATACTTTCTTGTAGAACTGAGCCATT
>NZ_JAGN01000075.1 GCF_000526675.1 Atopobacter phocae ATCC BAA-285 | reverse complement strand
ACTAACACGTAAGAATATTCTTTATTTTGTTTTTGTGAGACTACTTTCACTTCTTTCCCTAATAGATGATCCGTTTCATTAATTTTTTTGTACCCTTCCATTCCCCACGGCTGTGTATCGACTGAATAGCTACCCTTTCCAATCCGCGCTACAGTTGTTGCATCTATTCGACCAAACGCTCGGTGATCTATCCACCCTAAATTCTCTTCATTCATTTTCACTAATTTATAATATCCATCTTTATTTTCGCCAATGATGTCCACTATTTTATTAGTATATAATGATGTGTCACCTATTTTTTGGAATCCCTCTTCTCCCCACGGTCTTGTATCGATGCTGTATTGACCAAATATAACTGCTGCCTTATATACTTCATTATACATTACATCATTCTGACTTATTTTTGGTTCTTTTTCTTCTTTTGCATCTAGTGATACTTTTTTATTTTTTACTAGCTCATTAACTTCATTTTTATCTAAAGCAATTTCTTTATTAAAAACTGTTTCACGGGTCTTAACAATAGCCTTTTCTTCTTCTAAACTCGTATCAGTTGTACTTTTACTTATTTTTTCATCATTTAAATTTGTTAGGTCTGTAGAATTAGAATGTGTTACATCTACCGCTTTCTCTTCATCAACCATTGCTTCATTAATTACGCCAGTAGAAATGTCATCTGCAAAAATTGTTTGATTAATCGCCATACTAGATAAAGCAATACTAGATAAACTTAAAAATAATTGCGCTGTTTTCTTCATATAATCCCCTTTTTATTTACTTTTATAACATATTAATATATCTCTCATTTATGATAACACAAACCTGTTCCAAAAAAAATCCCAATTTAATTTTGTTAGATCAAAACATAAAATTAATACTTCTATTGAATTAAATAACAGACACAAAAAATTTATTATATGTTGTTTATACTGAAGCGTACAATTTTCTTACGGTATTACTTCACCTAATGATGATTAATAGCATATTTCCGTATAAAAAAAGAGAGATAATTTCAAAATCATCCCTCTTACTCTTCAAACGATTAGCTCTAAAACTTTTGCTTACTTTAACTAAAAAACAACGACGTTAGAACCTATAGAAAAATTATTATACAACGTTCTAACAGCTCCTAATGGCGTATTAATACATCCATGTGAACCATATCCATTACGATACAACTGTCCACCATACCCATTATGTTGCCAATTCGAATCATGAATACCCCAAGTATTTCCGATAAACGGCATCCAATATTGAACTGGAGAGGCATATCCAGGTCCGATTAATACTGATGGAGATTGTTTTAAAGGTTGGATTTTATAATGTCCTCGTGGCGTATCAGAGCCTGGCTTCCCAGTAATTACAGGTGTGTCAACAATAATTTTGTTATTTTTTACACCCCACATACGTTGATTTTGAATATCTACAACAATAAATGTATTTCCAACATAATAATTTTTGCCACGAGCTTGCAAATTGCCCTCTTCTAGTCTCCAATTTCCTACATTAATTATATTAGGATTTTTAATTGCGCGATTGTCAATCCAACCTAATTTCCCATTGCCATAACGAATTAACAAATACAACCCATTATCATTTTTACCGATAATCTCTACTTGCTGATTAATGATGTGATTAGATGTTGTTATTTTTTTTGAACCTGTGATTCCCCATGGTTTTGTGTCAACACTAAATCCTGTTTTATAAACACTCGTTTTGATACCTTTTCGAGAGCTTAAAGCACGATTATCTATCCATCCCAATACTTTATTATCTTTTAAAACAAGCATATAACTTTTGTCGTTAGTCACTCCGATGACTTGAACTGTACTATATAAATAATTGCCCGTCAAACCTATTCGTTTATATCCCGGAGTACCCCACGGCCGTGTATCGATGCTAAAATTATCTCCACGTATAATTTGCGCAGTATAATTAGCATTGCTTAATGCTCGGTGGTCTATCCAACCTAGTGTTTTACCTTGTTGATCAGCTATTAAATAATACGTTTTAGTTTGATTTACACCTAAAACTTTAATTCGTTCATTAACATAACGATTAGATGTATCTCGTTTTTTAAAGTTACGCTCAC
>NZ_JAGN01000074.1 GCF_000526675.1 Atopobacter phocae ATCC BAA-285 | reverse complement strand
TGGCTCAGTTCTACAAGAAAGTATATCAAGTTTAACCAGTAAGAGAGTATAGAACATTGTATAGTATTTTACACAAGATTATGGACTTGACTTAAAAAAAAAAATTAATTCGTTGCAATGATCCGTATGTTATAAAAGTGAATGATATAATAGGACATAAATAGTATTATAATATTTTTTAAATAGGGATTTTTTAGGAGGTACTTTAACAGATAATTAAAATTACTAATGAATTAACTTTTACTCGGATTTAGCTACAAAATTTTTATCTTCTAAAAGTAGTCAAACATCACTTTATTCAAATAATTTATTCCGTATATAATACAATCGATATGAAAGTTACTAAAATAGATATTAATGCTGAAGTAATTGATATTGATCTATTTACTGTTTTTGGTTTATTTAATAAAGGAATTACTCATAAAAATAGACTAACTATTATTGAAAGTATTATAAAAGAATTTGACAAACACTTAGAAGTTTCACAAATATTTAATGGAGTTCCAGTGCTAAATAATATGCGAGCAACTTTTTATGAATTCAAAGAGAGCAGAAAAAGTGATGATATTGATAATTTATGGCATGTATTTGAATCAGCACTTGAATTAGCTGATAATGACAATGAATCAACTCGTGATGAATTTATTAAAATATATAATGTTGTTAGTAAACAAAGGGGCATTCGATGGAATTTGACAATGGCACTATTTTGGATTCGACCTAATTATTTCATTAATTTAGATCGAACCAATCGATCGTATTTATTAAATTCAAAAGATATGCCGGTAGATTTTGTTGAAATAATTAAGCCTAAAATTAAAAATTTACCAAATGGGAAAGATTACTTAATGATAAATGATTCGTGCAAAAACATGTTAAGTAGTGATGAATTTGAATTCAATACATTACCTGAATTATCTTATGAAGTCTGAGTAGCACAAAAAAACAAAAGAAAGTATTGAGAGAGTTTGTTCAAGATGAGATGAACAATGGATTTGATGTGGAAACGATAAATCTTCAAATATACACTGAAGAGGACTTTTTAGATGATGTTTTTGTAGATCAAGAAATTTACCAAAGCTTGGTTAGCATATTAAAAGCAAAGAAAAACCTTATCTTGCAAGGAGCCCCAGATGTAGGTAAAATGTATGCCGCAAAGCGATTAGCTTATTCAATGATGGGGGTTAAAGATGCAGAGAGATTGATGATGGTTCAGTTTCATCAAAGTTATTCATACGAAGACTTGATTATGGGATTTCGTCCGTCATCAAAAGGATTCGAGTTAAAAACAGGAGCATTTTACAACTTCTGTAAGCAAGCTGAAAAAGATCCTGAAAATGAGTATTTCTTTATAATAGATGAAATTAATCGGGGAAATCTAAGTAAGATTTTTGGTGAGTTATTTATGTTAATTGAAAACGATAAACGTGGTCTATCGATTCAGTTATAGTATTCAGATGAACAATTTTCTGTTCCAGAAAATCTCTATCTAATAGGTATGATGAATACAGCTGATAGAAGCTGAGCTTTATTAGACTATGCATTAAGACGTCGCTTTGTCTTTTTTGAAATGAAACCATGTTTTGATTCTAATGGTTTCAAAGCATATCAAATGGTTTTAGATAATAAAATATTTAATCGATTGATTGATTCCGTTAAGGAGTTGAATGAATATATTGCTTTGGATGATTCGCTAGGTGAAGAATTTAGAATTGGACATAGTTATTTCTTGAACTTTACCGAGAAATCGATGATTAAAGAAGCATTGTCTAATTTAGTTGAATATGAGTTAATCCCGCTATTAAAGGAATTTTGGTTCGATGAACCAACTAAGGTATCTGATTGGAGTATGCGATTAAGGAGCGCCATTCAATGATTCCCATTCGTAACGTTTATTATATGCTAACCTATGCATTTAAAGAATTAAGAGGGACAGGATATAAGCATTTGAAATCAGAACCATTTGATCATATTGCAGATTTAATGGCAGCTATTTTGGTAAAAGGAATTGCCATGCAAGTAAAAAAAGGATTAGGTCGAGAATATGTGAATCATACAGAAATGTTATCTACTCTTCGAGATAAAGTAAATGTAACAGAATCTTTGAAATTATAATCTCTTTTAAAGAAACAACTAATCTGTAATTACGATGAGTTTACAGTTAATGGTCCGTTGAATCAAATGATAAAAACAACAGTTAATATACTCCTCCAATCAAGCATTTCCATTCATCGGAAAAAGTAACTTAGAAAGTTAATGATTTATTTTAATGAAGTTGATCTAATTGATTTAAAAGAAATTAATTGGAAGATAAGATATCATAAAAATAATGAATCATACCATTTATTAATTTCAGTCAAGTCCATAATCTTGTGTAAAAGTTTCTAGTACAATGTTCTATACTCTCTTACTGGTTAAACTTGATATACTTTCTTTTAGAACTGA
>NZ_JAGN01000073.1 GCF_000526675.1 Atopobacter phocae ATCC BAA-285 | reverse complement strand
TCATTAGCTGAATAACGTTTATTTTTACGCATGAAAAACTCCCCCTAAAATAGTTTTACTTTTTCAAGTGTCTACTTTAGGGGGAGCATATCAATATCCCTCAATTCTTTTTTTTGTTTTATCGGTGATAATTTTCAATTTTTACAATCGGTTCACCATTTTTTGTGTATACAAAATTCCGGAATTTTGTGTTGTCAGCCATCGCGATAACTAAACGATCACGATAAGGCTCAGCTAATTCATCAAAAAGATAAGTTTCTTCGTCTAAATTTAATTGTTGACGTTGTGAATCAATCTCATTTTTCGATTTCAATTTATAACTTGTACTAGGAAGTTTACCGTCAATTTCACGTTGCTCAATTCGGTAGACATAGTTTTCATCATCATATACAATTTCTAGAGCACCTGTATTAGTTCGAATGGTTTGGTAATCATATGATTCACGATGTTGACGCCACCAAGCTAATATGCCTTCTAATGCAGCTTCTTCTGTTTTATAACTACCGTGTTCTTTTTTTACACCATCTCGTTTACTAATCCAATAGTTTGTATAGACTGTGTTTGTCATGTTAGGCCTCCTCGATTAAAATGATTAGCTTTTGACATACGTTATACCAAAAGCGTGTTTGACTTAATTATCGTAACATGTAATCGATTACTTTCCAATAGAAGTTAAGAATTTTGAATTTATTTTAAACTTTATAACTTTGTCACTGTGAAATACTATTGTCCGAATAATTGATGTTCTAGTTCTCTACGTTGGACTTTCATGGTAGCCGTTCGAGGAATGTCATTATAAGCAAGAATGATTGGCTCTTTTAATGTAGGAATATTACCAATTGCTTGAAACCATTCTGTCCAGTTCATTTCGTAACCATCATGGAGAGCCAAAACGGGCTGAGCTGCACCTTTTGGATCACGAACAATAATCATTTCTGCAAGCCAAGGTAACTGATCCATTACCGCATCTTCAATTGCTAATGTGCTAGGTAAGGTGTCTACTAAATCAATTTGACGATCGAGTAATATTAATTCATTTGAATCGTTTAAATAGCCAAAGTCACCCGTATCCCACCATAAATCATAAACGTTTTCGTTAAAGCGACTTTCTTCTTGATAGTAAGTTAAAGCACGCCCTTTTGAAAGTAAGTGAATATGACCGGGTTTATTATTAGGAAGGATATGACCATTCGCATCAGCGATTCGAGCTTGTGTCAAGTCTTTATAGCCAACTCCCATATTACGAAAATCAACATGAGGCAGAGTATTTAGTGTGTGATATCTTAGAATGGAAGGCCCACATTCACTTTGACCGTATACTTGCATATAAATAGCATCTCTTTCAGGACGAGATAGTAAAAATGGGGTAATGGTCTCTTTGTTAATAGCATCAAATGTCGAGTGGTAGTATCGAATGCTTGAAAATACTTCAGGATGTCGACGAGCTAGCATAGACCATTGAACAAAGTGATTCGGATGAGTTTCTAAAGCGATTGGCTCAAAGCGAGGGATCAACTCTTTAATGTGATCCGTTTTCGAATTCATAATAGCTAACATTGGAAAGCCTAAAGCCATGATACTAGTTATACCAATGTTGAAACGAGAGTGTACAGGTGAAATGTGAAATGCAATAGTCCCACGTTCTTTGATAGGTGCTAAAACTTCCATCTGCCATTTTACACGCCATCCCATAGATTGAGCAGAATGACAAATCAGTTTAGGGATACCAGTTGTTCCAGAAGTATGCGTAATAAAACTAATAGCATTTTCGTCTAAACGAGTAGGTTGAAAGGCTTGTTCGGGTTGCTGAATTAAATCTTTAATCGCAATATATCGGTCCGCGTATGATGAATCAAGCTGCTCAATAACAGTAGCAGTTCGCTGATCAAATACGATGAACGGATTATTTAAACGTTCTTGAAATACACGAATAACATGTGGTTTAAAATGATAAGAAACCATTACAGGAATTGCACCCAAAGCTGCAACTGCTACCGCTAACCAATAAGTATCAATGGCTTCGGATTTAAATAGAATGACATGGTCACCCGGAGAAATATTATAGTGATTGAATTGACGTACACGTTTTTGAATATATTCAAATACGGCAGCATAGGTTGTAGTATCTTTGATTTCAGGAAAAGCTTGTAGGGATTGATCGATATGAATCGATAAGTTTGGAAACTTTTGAACAGCTTGTTCAAAATGATCATATAGATAAAGCGGTTGTTGCTGAAATTCGATGGACATGGGTATCACTCCTTTAGATTTTTAATACATCTTATAATATTATTTACTGAGAAGATTGTACCAAATTAATTATTTTATCCAACATAATATGCATATTAAATTCAAAAAAAATAAAAGACTGCGATAAAGCAGTCAAGTCCATAATCTTGTGTAAAATACTATACAATGTTCTATACTCTCTTACTGGTTAAACTTGATATACTTTCTTGTAGAACTGAGCCATT
>NZ_JAGN01000072.1 GCF_000526675.1 Atopobacter phocae ATCC BAA-285 | reverse complement strand
TGGCTCAGTTCTACAAGAAAGTATATCAAGTTTAACCAGTAAGAGAGTATAGAACATTGTATAGTATTTTACACAAGATTATGGACTTGACTAAAGTTTTGAACAATAAATATTAGTTAATTACATAAAAATAAACCGTGAAATGATAACGCTTCAAATAGTAAAAAAAATTATGTAAATTTTATTTTTAAATTACTTTTTTATTGATTTAAGAAGGAATTTTGTCAGTAAGCAACGTAGTAAAAATCATATATTTTTTATATGAAAGGTCTTTCATTATTAAGATGAATATGCTATTATTTATATGTGAAATATAAAACAAATTAAGGAGTGATTCTCTTGAAAAAAATGAAAGCTATTGTCGCAACACCTGAAAGACGTGCAGATGTCGTTGAAAAAGAAATTCGACCTTTAAAACATGGTGAAGCTTTATTGAAAATGATTTGCTGTGGAGTATGTCATACAGATTTACACGTAAAAAATGCAGACTTTGGTGATGTTTCAGGAATCGTTTTAGGTCATGAAGGTATTGGTGAAGTAATCGAAGTTGCCGATGACGTGACTAGTTTAAAAGTGGGAGATCGCTCGAGTGTAGCATGGTTCTTTGAAGGTTGTGGACATTGCGAATATTGTACAACTGGCCGTGAAACACTTTGTCGTGAAGTGAAAAATGCGGGTTATACTGCAGATGGTGGTATGGCGGAATACTGTATCGTTACAGCAGACTATTCTGTTAAAGTTCCTGAAGGACTTGACTCAGCACCAGCAAGTTCAATTACTTGTGCAGGTGTAACATGTTATAAAGCGATTAAAGAAGCTAACTTAATACCAGGACAATGGATTGTTATTTCAGGTTTAGGTGGGCTAGGTAATTTAGCTGTTCAATATGCTAAAAAAGTTTTCAACTTGAAAGTAATTGGTGTGGATATTAACGAAAAACAATTGGAATTTGCTAAAGAATCTGGAGCAGATTTAGTTATTAATCCATTAAATGAAGATGTAGAAGCAGTTATTCAAGAAAAAGTTGGAGGCGCCCATGGAGCAGTTGTTACAGCAGTTGCTCGTACAGCGTTTAATCAAGCGGTAGGGTCTGTAAGAGCAGGTGCTACGATTGTAGCGGTAGGTTTACCACCTGAATCAATGGATTTATCAATTCCACGTTTAGTATTAGATGGAATTAGTGTTAAAGGTTCATTAGTAGGTACACGCCAAGACTTAGCTGAAGCATTCCAAGCAGGTGCTGAAGGAAAAGTTGTTCCAACATGTCAATTACGTCCAATGGAAGATATTGAAGATATTTTTGAAGAAATGGAACAAGGAAAAATTAAAGGTCGTATGGTTATTGAATTTTAATCAAGTAGACTATCATATTTATTAAATAAAAAATAGATGATAAGAGAGACTGGGACAAAAGGTCTCTAATAATAAAAATAAGAGAATCATTTATACGACATTCGTCGCCCGTAATGATTCTCTTATTTATTTTGAATAATTTTTGCGTCTTTTTTATATTATTAGCCATTAGGACTAATTCCATCTCTTTTTTTACTCGAAGATGACAACGAGTGTAACCCAAATAAGCTTTTATCTGACCAAAAACAGGCTCTAAATCTATTTTTCTTTTTGAAAATAGTTTTCGTCCTTTTGGAGATAAAAGTTTTTCTTTTACCTTTTTTAAGTTGTTCATAATGTACGTTATAATAGAGTGCTTTTGGAGGTGCAATCTCAGGTTGTGCTACTTTAAATACATCCACTGTTTTTTCGTGCGTACTTGTATTTCTTTTTTTCGAGGTTTAGGCATAAAGATATTTCATACCATTCGGATAGATAAACCAGCGTTTTTTTATCTTTTTTCAAATTTTTGAGATTAAATAAATTTTTTACTCTGTTCTTTGTCATATGTGCCATACTTAATCAGATATTGGAGCAAATAAGTTAAGTTTTTTCGCTACCATATCTTACAGCTGCAATAATTGTTTTAAATGAGAAGGGACACGATTCAATAAATGGAATAAACGTTCTTGTATCTGTTGAATCAGGAAAAAAACATAGTGTAGAATGAATTGATTTTCAGTAGCGATTTATAAGTTATAACCTCCTTTTAATTGGCCATTCATCATATGGTCATCTTTCATCCGCATAAACGTGGCGTCGTGGTCAGTTTAAAAAAACTATTGCGATTTTTAAGAATATCCAAGTAATTTTTATATTGGATGAGTCGAGGTAAAAAATCAAGTGATACACGTCTATGTTTTTTTAAAATCGTCTTCTACGTGTTTTTCGAGCATCCAATCCTCGAACGGATTGATTTTCAATTGACTGATTGATCGTTTCAATATTTTTTTAAATTCTACTAAAAAATGATGAAGTAACGGTTCATCGATTGATTCCATTTGCTCTTCTTTGATTCCTAAATCAACTAACGGTTGTATTTTTTCGATAAAGTCCATATAATTGTGTAAAAGATAAA
>NZ_JAGN01000071.1 GCF_000526675.1 Atopobacter phocae ATCC BAA-285 | reverse complement strand
GTCCTCCTAGGTATGTTTTGTGGTAAAAACATTGTACCGTAAAAGGAGCTTTATATGACCTTTTATCTTTTACACAATTATATGGACTTTATCTAAAACTGATAAATCAGAATTTTTATTCTTTTCTGGATAAATTTTCTTTAAACTATTACTGATATACCCCCCATTACTTGCTCCTTGCGCTTCATAAACTTCTATATCGTTTTTAAAACTTTCTTCCTTATTTCCAGAATATAATTCTAAAGTATCAGATAACGTGTCATATGTGTAAGGTTGACGTATATAATATACACCACCTGCATTATAGACTACTTCCCATGTTATTGAATCTTCATTTTCCTCAATGACGTATTTATTTGCTAATTTTTTACCTCTTTCAAAACGCCAATCATCATAATGAACTGTAGCTTTCTGATTAATTTTGTTATTACAAGTTGAATAGTTTGATCCATTATAGAATGTTTCGTACTCTACATCTTTACTAACTAACGTTTTCCTTGGGGCATTTGGATCATTAAATTCTGGTTGATTAGGTAAAATACCACCATAGTATTTTGTGCGACGATCTTTAAACCAGCCATTTACATAGTAAATTGAATCAGTTATTTCCTTACCTATTGTAAAGCTTCCACTATATTCTTCGTCAAAAGTTGCAAATTCAGTTAATATGAATTTAAACTCTCTTTTATTTACTAAAAATACATGAGCAATGGTTTTTCCACTATCATTGTGTTTAATCTCAAATGCTGAACGAAAAGGATTAACAGCATAGGATACTAAAAATTCTTTAGGTAAGATTAAATTAAATGAATCTCCCTCTTTAGAGTGAGCAGGTATCCGAAATTTTCCATCTATTTTTGCTCCCCATCCATAGTAACCTTCATTATATTGATATGCATTAAATTCTACAGGTGTTATTTCATAAACACCGAATTGCTTACAATTTGTTTTTTTCACTTCTTTTAGTTGATTAGTAAAATTAAATATCAATTTATGTATATCTATACTACTTGAAATTTGAGTATACTTTGATGATATATCCTCACTTACTTGATATGGTATACGTACCCACGTATAACCATCCTTAATATTTTTTTCGAATTTAGGTTGATTTTCCTTTATTACAGCCGTTTGATTTCTATTCATGTCAATACTATACTTGTTTTTTCCAGTAGTAACATTAAATTTTAAATCAACTTTTTGTTTTTCATCTATCCAATTTTTATTTATTGTTAAATCACTTTTTAACGATTCTAATTCTGCTGATTGACTTAGGGTATGATTACTTTTTTCATCAATTACAGATGATTTTACTTTAACTTCTACAATATCACCTGGTTCAATTGCAGTTAGATTTAATTGTTTTGTATCATTATTTAATGATGGATTTTCTTTTTTTATTAGCTTATAACTATCATTCTCTTTCTTATAATAACTAACTTCAATACTTTTAATATTTTGAGATTTATCTACCTCAATATTAAACCAAGGTAATTTCGGACTTGTAGAGGTATTCATAAAAGATGCATGCCATTCTATTTCTTTTTCGTCAGTATAATCGCCTGAAAAACTTTTATTATAATAAACAGATGATTTTATATTCGGAGTATTGGCTTTTTTCTCAATAAAACCATCAGATAATTGACTATTAATCGATCGTGCACTGAAAGGAATCTCTACAAATGCGCTTTGATAAATATGGAATACTTTTTTGCCAAAATATATAGGAATTCCCTTAGTTATTTTCGAAACAAAATCTGTATGGAAATCTAATACGTATTCTGAACGGAATTTTTTTACTTCAGCTTCAATTTCATAAATATATGTTCCTTCTAAAACACTTGCATTTTCAACAACTGAATTAATACCAGTTGTTGATTTCGAAATATTTTTGTTTGAAACTTCTATTCCATCTTTTTGAATTGAAGTAATTTTCGGTTCTCCTAACCCCGATCCTTCTGTAGTGGTAAAGTAATTAGTAATCTTCTTAGCATTAGAAGTCATCCCTTTATCAATTTTTGTTGTATACCTCCACCGAGCAAATGTCTTTCCATCTCTTTCAATAATATCTAGAGGTTCAATTGTTTGCGTTTTTTTGAAGTCTCCAATTTGAATGATTTTTGTTTGACTACCTGAACTTGTTTGCGTTTCATCTTCTGTTAATTTGGCTACTTTATATAAAGGTAATTCCGCAAATTCTGCATCTTTAAGGAAATCATCATCTTCTGACACTTTATCTTTTTTTTGCTCTAAGCTAACATGTTCTTCACTTATTGATTGTTTTTTCACAAGGTTGCTACTAATAATCCCTATTGTATCCCCTGTTTTTATGTCATTGATATCAAATGTTAACTTTATTTCAGTGGATTCCAAGTTTTCTGATGAATCAACTTTTTCCACTTTCTCTTCAGCATTTTCGTGTTCATTTTCATTTGGTTCTTCACCTATTTTATTTTGCTGAGATTCATCATTATTTTTTTCAATACTTCTAATTAAATGAATCGTTTGAAAATCTGGACCATATTGATTTTTTATATTTTTATTAATTGGATTTTCGTCTTTTTTAAAATATTTAAGTAATTCTTTTTCGATAAAGTCCATATAATTGTGTAAAAGATAAAAGGCCATATAAAGCTCCTTTTACGGTACAATGTTTTTACCAGAAAACCTACCCAGGAGGAC
>NZ_JAGN01000070.1 GCF_000526675.1 Atopobacter phocae ATCC BAA-285 | reverse complement strand
CTCCTGGGTAGGTTTTCTGGTAAAAACATTGTACCGTAAAAGGAGCTTTATATGGCCTTTTATCTTTTACACAATTATATGGACTTTATCTAAATTTCAGTCATTATTTATTTTTTTGAATAGTCTATTAAAAATCCACTGTAACAACTTCTCTATTCTTCAGAAAAAAACACCTCAATATTGATTAAACAATATTAAGGTGTTGCTTCATTTTGATGGTTTTATATTTAATTTTCAATATTTTTTCACGTGAATATTATTACTTATATAAACATCCCTGCTATCGATGCATTTAAAAGAGAAACGAGCATACCAACTAACATAGCACGTAAGCCTAATTTTGAAACGACAGCTCGTCGAGTAGGTGCTAATTCACCCAGTCCGCCAATTTGTGATGCGATTGCACCAAAGTTTGCAAACCCAGCTAATGAAAAACTCAGTAACATTAAGGTTTTTGGCGATAGTTCATCCGCAATTTTTCCCACGTTTACATAGGCAACGAATTCATTGATAACCATTTTTTGTCCTAAAAATTGTGCGGCTACCATCGACTCTTTCCATGGAACACCAATTAAAAATGCCACAGGAGATAATATAAATCCAAGTATTCGCTCTAACGTTAAATTATTCAGACCCACTAAATCACCTAAATTTCCTAGAACACCATTAACTAAGGCGATTAAAGAAATAAAAGCAAATAATATTCCTCCAATTTGAATTGCCATTCCTACACCAGTTGAAGCTCCGCGTGCGGCCGCATCAATAATATTAGTCGGTTGATTTTCTTGGTCCATTTGAATTTTTACATTATCTTGTCCCGTTTTAATTTTGTCTAACGCTTCTTTTGGTAAAGGATAGACAATTTTAGATAACAATAGTGCTGCTGGCGCTGACATAAAACTTGCTGCTAATAAATACTTTAATGGGATCCCTAACAATGAATAGCCTACTAAAACCGTTCCAGAAACCGAACCGAAACCTCCTACCATAATAGCAAAAATTTCCGAATCACTTATTTTACTTAAGTACGGTTTAACTACAAGGGGTGCTTCTGTTAATCCTAAGAAAATATTAGCCGCTGCAGATAGCGACTCAACCCGTGTTGTTTGGAGTAGTTTGGATAATCCTCCTCCAATAATGTCAATTACTCGTTGCATAATACCGATATAATACAACACCGATATAAGTGATGAGAAAAAGACAATCACTGTTAATACTTGAATAGCAAACACAAACCCACCTTCAACGAGCGGTCCAAATAAAAAGCTAATTCCTTCATTTGCATATCCCACTACGCCACTTAGACCGTCACTCATTCCTAACATAACGGCCTGTCCAACTGAGGATTTCAAGGCTAAAAATGCAAAAATAATTTGAATCGAAAGTGCGGCTCCAATTGTTCGGAAATTTAATCTTTTCCGATCAAAACTAAGCAAGTAAGCCAATACCAAAACTGTCACAATTCCTAAAACGCCTCTTAAAATATTAATGATCAATCGCTCCCTTATATATAATGTATTCTTATAGCTGATGTGAAACCAATTTTTCCTCATTTAATCATATAGTTTTTTTAACTAATTAATTGCACCTAACACTGTCATTAAATGCTGTTTAAATTTTTCGCCATCAATTGCTTCACATACACGTATATTTGGTTCTCTACCGAGATCTGATTGCAAATCAACTAAATTATAACCACGTGTAATGGTTCCTTGCGTTTCTATATCTACATAGTAACTACCCGATTTGGTCATTAGTGACTCATCCGCTACTATGGCTACAACTACTGAATCTGGACAAGTAATGCCATCAATTCCTCGCTTGGCTAATTCAAATTCTCTAACATGTGTATTCACTTTTATAAAAAATTCTGATCCTTTTGTTTGAAGAGCTTCAATTTCATTAATGGCATCTTCATACATTACTGCGTGTTTCAAACACATATCCCAAGTAACCATCGTCATTGGCATACCTGAATGTAATACGAGTTTAACTGCTTCTGGATCCGTATAAAAATTATATTCAGCTACAGCCGCAATATTTCCTAGCGAGTTATTGACACCACCCATAATCCACAAATGCTTAATTTTATCTACAATTTTCGGTTCACGTTTAACTGCCATTGCAATATTCGTTAAAGGTGCTATTGCAATAATTTCAATTTCGCCTGGATTGTCCATAATGGTTTGAATAATAAAATCAACCGCATGCATCTCTTCTGGACGCTGTTTAGCTTTTTCAAAGAATGAATTTCCCATGCCATCAATTCCCATAATTCGCTCTTCCGTCCAATGTTTAGCGCCTATTTCTCGCATCATTGGTCCGTCATGTCCCTTAAAAACAGGAACGTATGTATCAGGATTAGACAACTCAATCGTATATAACGCATTTTCAACTTCTTGTTCAAAGGCTACATTGCCTCCAGCAATTGTAATACCTTCTACTTTAAAATGATGCAAAGCAGTCAAAATGGCTGTTGTATCGTCTCCAGCTGTATCCGTATCTAAAATTACACGTCTTTTTGTCATGACTTTTCTCCATTCTATTTTGAGTTACTCTTCTTTTTTTATCGTTCATCACATAGTAATTTAGCATTATTTATCAAATGTATTTAAGCGAACTATAGAATTATAAAACACATTAATAGTTCGTTTTCAAAGAGAGAGTGTGTATATAATACAACGAAAAATATATTATTTCAACCTAAAAATGAATATCAGTGAGTTTTGATTTATTAATGCATTAAAATGACTAGCTTGTATTTTTTACTTTCAATTTAATAGACAGCTAATAATTATAAAAGAAATCATAATAAAAACCCTCGACAATTTCTTATCGAGGGTTTTTAAAAATTAAATTAATTTAAAATAAATTTACATGTAATTTACTTCGAACTTATTTTATTTCTTTACTTTTTTCTACTTATAGCAAGTATTAATATACTTCCTAACGCTAGTGACATAAGTGCTGCTGTCATTATAGCACTTGATTGTTCACCTGTTTCTGGTAACTCATTATTTGAGCCAATTCCAGCAGCTTGTACTTTGCTACTCTCAAAGATTGACTTTTTAGAATGATTTTGTTTAACGATTACTTGATCTGAGAAAAGCGTATCCGTTGATTTATCTGGATAAGTTACGGTCACTGTACCATCGTCCCCTACGCTGACATTATCTTTTGTAATGCCTTTGCCTGGGTTAGCTTTCACCACTTCATCTGCCACTTGGTCTTTTTCATCCGGTGTCAGATTGTTAACATCTTTTACTGGTACTTTGACAGCTGGATCGATTAGGTCTATTTCATCCGCAATCGTTGATCCGCCAGATCCATCTTTATCTACTATCACTTGATCTGGTGCCAACGTATCCGTTGATTTGTCTGGATAAGTTACAGT
>NZ_JAGN01000069.1 GCF_000526675.1 Atopobacter phocae ATCC BAA-285 | reverse complement strand
TCCTCCTGGGTAGGTTTTCTGGTAAAAACATTGTACCGTAAAAGGAGCTTTATATGGCCTTTTATCTTTTACACAATTATATGGACTTTATCTAAGTTTGTGCAATATAATTAAATAATAGATTATAAGAAGACGTTATAATTTATTATTAAAAATGAAGGAGTGATGAAAAAATATGAAAAGAGTTACAAATAAAATATATAAATTTTTGTCCATACTACTCTTAGTAGTTATGTTCATACAATTATTAATTCCGCTATTCTCTGCAAGTATTTACGCAAAAGAGAAAGCTATTTTTACTAAAGATACAACTTCTATCAGCACAGAAGCTAAGAGAGAAAATGAGGTAAATGAAGGTCAAGATATTACTAAAAAATCTAATTTAGAAACTGATAGTGAAGTAGAAAATATACCAAATAGTGCGGTAAATGAAGGAAAAGCAAGAAATATTCAAAATTTAAAAGATGATAAAAGTATTGGAGAGCAAAAAAATTCAAAAGTAAACTCCAATACTTTTTTAACGCGTTTTGAAGTTGCTCAGAAACCCCAAGATAAAGTATATTTAACAGGGCAAGAAGCTCTTATTTATACAGGGTTTTCTACAAGTGAAAGCGAAGGTGTAATTGCAAATTATACGGTTCTCATTGAGTTACCCTCAGAGTATGTTAAAGAAGAAGGAGTAATAGCATCAGACATTGAATCCAATAAAAAAATCAATTATCCACCTCCAGTAATAGAAAGAACAGCTGATAAAATCACTATAAAGTATAAATTTACCAATATAGGAAGTGGAACTTCAGTAGATTTTCCATTCACAATTACAACACATAGTGAATTAACACCAAATGATTACCACTTACCTGTTCGAGTTAAGATTTTAAACCAAGACAATGAGCTAATAAGAGAAGAAACAACCCAAGTTAAATACAAAGTAAAAGACAGTGAATCAAATAAGCAAATTTTCATTGGGTCAAATTGGACTTCTTCTGACGACAAGAAGTCTGAAGCGGGCAAAGTTGATGAGAATCGTTCGGGGTTTTTAACCAATGCTACAAAAGATTTAACTCCCGTGCGATTTAACTTTTCAATTCCAGGATTTAGTAATAGTATCACACGATTTGGAAATCGGAGATATGAATTATATAAAATTGAAGATAAGTTGCCAAAAGAAGCCATATTTGTACAAGAGTATAATAAAGGATGGATATACGATAAAGATACTCATACAGCAACATATGAAGAAGAAAAAGATTTCACGTTGGGAAAAACAACGTTTAGTACGAAAGAAATAAATTTATTATTTCCGGGGGCTGATTTGTCAAAAAAATATATAAATAAAATTAAATTTACTGGAAAGCCTAAGAATAAGCCTAAGTACGAATCAAATTTAGTTTTAGATGACGATATTACTTTTCAATTAAAGCCAACTATAATTGACAATACGATAAATTTTGAAAAAAGCCCTAATTATGGACTTTATGATGATTTAGAAGCAAAGAAAAGCTATCATTCGGCTTGGAAATTGAATATTACAAATAATGGTAAAAATCCTAAAAGGGATTTGAAAAATCTTGTGATAAAAGATTATGAGCAGGATAAGCGTTTAACTTTCACAAAAATCGTGTTGCCTAAAACTTCAAAAGATATTTTTGACGGAACCTTAGACGTTTATGTAAAAAAAGGAAATCAAGAAGTTAAAATAGAAGAAAATATTTCATTAGAGACTGAACAAAAAATAATCGAATTAGACAGTGATGTTCAAGGTGTTATGATTAAAACGCATAATAATTCAGATCATATTAGCGTTCTAAAGCCAAATAAAACATTATTAATTAAGCTATATCATAAAATTAAAGATCCAGAAAAGACAAAGACTGATGGAGAAAATTCTGAAGAATTAAATAATACAGCGACTGTAGCAGGTAATTATAGTGGCGCAGAAAATTTTGAAGCAAAAAGCCAAGCGAAATTAATACTATCTCCAGTTAAACCTACATTATCTCTTTCAAAAAGTTCTACAACTTCTGATAAAGGTGAATATTTATTTATTAATAAAGAAGTGACAAACAATATAAATGTTTATGCTGAACAAATACAAAAGGATAAACAAATTGATTTGACTAGAATTGTTGATTTACTTCCTGAAGGAATGGAGTATGTTTCAAAAAGTGGGGAAATAAAGTTATTAAAAGAAAGATATTTTGATTATTATGGCAAAGATAATTATAAAAAAGAACCTCAAATTGTTCATAATTATCAAGGCACTGGTCGAACAGCATTGATTTGGAAGTTAAATACTATAACAAGTAAATTATTTTATTCTAGTGATATACGGACTCATGAAATCACGTATAATACTATTCCAACTATCAACACAAAAATTGGAATGATTTATAATGAAGCTTATATAGGCTGGAAGAATAATAATGAAGTTTTACCAAAGGATGACCGTGGAGGGTCAGAGATTATAAAAGACAATTTTGATTTAAGCGAAAATGGATCGACTAGCGATAATATCATTAAAGCTAAGAGTGAGATGAATTTTCAACCACCTAAAATTTTAGTGGCTAAAAAATCTGTTCAGGGAAGTCTAGATAGAGCGCAAGTATTATTACCGGGTATTGGAAAATCTGAATTCGATGCTGAGGGAAATTATGTGTTAACTATTTATAACAATTCGTCACAAAATGTGACTTCTCTAACAGCAGTGGATATTTTTCCATATGAAGATGATTTGACATTAAGTATCGATAAAGAAACACAAAAGCGAGTGCCTAGAAAGTCAAGTTTTTCCATTAAATTATTATCCCCAATAGTTTTACCTAAAGGATATTCGGTTTTTTATACAACATCTACTCCAAAAATGAAAAATTTTGTAGAAGAGGCAAAATGGGTAACAACGCTAGGAAACTATGGCCAGGCAACAGCGATAAAAATAGAGTTGGAAGATGGATATGTTTTAAAATCAGAAGAAGAAGTGAATGTACGCATACCGTTTAAAACACCGAAGCCTAGTAGCCAAAAGAAAAATGATAGAGCAGTCAATTCGTTTGGTATTTCAACATCGAAGCAGCTGTTATTTACGGAATCGAATAATGCAGTTTTAGAATTAGTGAATTATCAGGTGAAAGGAAATGTGTTTGAGGATAAAAATAGAGACAATGTTTTAGATCAAAATGACTTACCGTTTAAATCGTATAACGTAACTTTGATAAATAAAGATGGCACACCAGCAAAAGATTTAGAAAATAAACCAATTAAAGTAAAAACAAATGGAAAAGGAGAATATATAATTGACGTTTATCGTCATGGTGATTATCGTATTAAAATTGAAGCTCCAAAGGACTATTTATTACTTAAACCAATTAAAGATAATATAAAAGGATCACATATAAATACTGATGATATTGTAACGGATGTATTTACTTTAGACATTAATAATCCAGAAGCTATTAAGAACGCAGGGTACTTTAAAGTTGGCCCACCAACAAGAGA
>NZ_JAGN01000068.1 GCF_000526675.1 Atopobacter phocae ATCC BAA-285 | reverse complement strand
TGGCTCAGTTCTACAAGAAAGTATATCAAGTTTAACCAGTAAGAGAGTATAGAACATTGTATAGTATTTTACACAAGATTATGGACTTGACTTAACGGATAAAGGTGTAAAATAGTCAAAATAATCAGGAATAAAAAATTAAATAAAATTCTATTAACTAAAAGGCTAATTAGAGAAACGAAAATAAATATTAACAAGCACTTATCTAACTTATCCTTAAAGTGTTTCTGCCCATATAATATTAAATCAGTAATCTCAACGGTATAACAATAGAGCAATATAATTTGTAGACCACTACTAAAAAAGAGAGAAGTTTCCCTTAATAGCACAGATACCAAGTATTGCCAAATTGTTAAGGAGATGATAAAAATAATTCTTTTAAAAATATCATCTTGTTTTTTGCGTAATATTGCTGCCAGCCAAATAAAAGTTGTATCAATAAGAGTCATTACAAGAGCCACTTTTTCAGAGAAAAGAAGAGACAAGTTCTCTCGATTATAGACCAAAATCAACAAGACTATTAATTGTTGTAACAAGATTACTGCAATATCAAAAAATTTACTCTTTGTTATTTTTTCTATTCTTATCATATTATTTCCTTAATCATTAAAGTTAAAATTTTTAGACTTAATTGTTGATGATTGACTTCACTGATCGCAATGTCAATAAATAAAATGTACCATATATTACCAAGAAGAAAAACAGACAAAGCAATAAAGATAGTATTATGATATTGCTTGCTACCAATGTATCCATAAATAAATATTTATAGAAAATAAGCAACATACTACCATTTACAATCCCAATTAATACAGGAATAAGGAAAAGTATACCTGTTTCATATCCGAGAATCCGGTTAATCCATTTTTTACTATAACCTAGCTTACTTAGATAGCTATATTCTTCTTTATTTTCCATGATTTCTATGAGGCTTGTAAAGTATAGAATACTACCTGTACAAATAATAAAGAGGATGGATAGGAAAGTTATAAAGATATAAGTCGCAATATTAGCAGTCTTTACTGTGTATTCCCTACTATAACTACTGATAACATCAGGAACCGTACTAAACTGATTGTAAAATGTTTCGCTTGACCTAATAGAATTTCCATTAAAAGTCCTAATTGTCATTCCTTTCTCTAGAAAACGAGAACTAAGTTTAGCATATAATTTATCAGAAACAACCAGAGTCGTGACACTTGTAGAAAAACTAAAAACATTATTCGTTGATACATGTTTTACAGTAACATCATATGCATTTTCCAAATTAAAGGTTTTCCCGAGACTGATTTCTGTTGGATAATAATTTATTAACAATGGTAATGCCTCACTACCTTCAATAGAATTTGTTCTCCCTTGAGCTTTCATTAACTCTTTGTAATCACTGTAATTAATTATATCAAAATAAGGAATTTTTTGCCCAGTTTCTGTGATAGTCACTTCTGGGGTAGTGTTCAATCTCAATAGATCAACATTAACTAAGCTCACTTGGTTGTTCTCTAAAATATTTGTAACATTAATTTGACCATTTTCTGATTTAACATTATATTCTATAGCAGATGGAGTCAATCGCTCTATTCCATTAAGAGAATAAGCATAGAGCATTACCATAATTCCAGTAACTGAAACGGTTAATGTTAAAAGACCTCCTAAGACTGTTAATAATTTATTTTTTGTTGCAATACGATAGTTAAATTTGGGATAGATGATATTAAAGAGAGGACGGTATAGCTTTTTTTTATTTGCTTTTAATAAAGAAATTACAAAAGTCAATCCATATCTGATTGTAAAAATTGTTCCAAAAACAATTAAGATAATTATCAATAGAGAAATCGGTACCATCCCTATGCTTAATAGCATATTTCGTGTGGATGAAAACATTGTCGCCAAACATAAAACATATGACAATAGCAATGCAGTAATAGCAATAATAGCTCTGACTTTTCTTATTCTAATTTTTTTCTCAGCCTTTCTTGAGAAATTAACAAATTCAATCAAAGACTGTTTACTAATGATAAGTCCATTTGTGATGAAATTAATCAGAAAAACTACAACTAATATTCCTAAAGACTCTATAATCTCATTAACTGTAATAAACCACTGAACTTCCATTGTCAATTCCAATAGATAAGTAATTGCCAGTACAGCTAAAAAATATAAAGTCGGTCCCAGCAATAAACTTACCAAGTAACTCAAAACTAGAATAACAAGATTTTCTAACGTCAGTAATTTTGTTAATTCTCTTTTTGAAAACCCTAGTATTGCTAAAACGCCAAGTTCTTGACTACGTTTTTTTACAAAGAAATTATTGAAGTAAATTAAAAATATCACCAAAAACACAGTCAGAAAAGCCAATGACCCATTAGCGATAACTAGTGCTTGACCACTATCCCCAATTTTTTCCGCAATGATTTTATCTGAGATGAAATTTAGAAAAGATATAAAAATACTTAATAAGCCGATCGTAGCGAGAAAATAGATGCGATATAACGAAAAATTTTTTTTAATGTTAGATTTTGTAATTGACCAAATCATATTACTCACCTCTATCGGATAAAGCTTGACTAATTACATCATAAAACGACTCACCACAATCCTCTTTATCAATCTCCATGTGAAGTTTACCGTCTTTGAGGAGTACAACTCTATCGGCATAAGAAGCTGATAAAACGTCATGAGTAACCATTAAAATAGTTACCTTTTCCGTTTTATTAATTTCACTCAAAATCCTCATTGTTTCTTCAGAAGAATTCAAGTCAAGTGCTCCAGTTGGTTCATCAGCAAAAATAATCTCTGGTTTTTTAATGATTGCTCTGATAATACTGACCCTCTGTCTCTGACCTCCAGAAAGTTGATAAGGATATTTCTTCAACTGTTCATATAAATTAAATCTTTTTGCATAGTTATTTATCAAATCATCAATTTTTGATGAATCAACATTCTTGAGAGACAAAGCAACAGAAATATTCTCCCTGATGGTTAGACTGTCTAACAGCATATAATCTTGAAAAACAAAACCAATATCATTTTTTCTAAAATTAGTTGCCTCGTTATCAGAAAATGCACTAATTTCTTTATTTACACAATAAATACTCCCACTATCAATTTTATCAATAATCGAAGTAACATTTAAAAGTGTCGTTTTTCCACTACCGCTACGCCCCATGACAGCCACAAATTCTCCTTTTCCAATAGTTAAATTGATATGGTCTAGAGCATAATTCGCTTGATTGAGATATTTTTTACAAACATCTTTCAATATTAATTGATTCATTTTACCTCTTCCTCCTGATATTTATTTATGAGTGTTTTCATTGAAAGAAACGTTACAATTTCAAATACTGAGTTCGAACAGTCATCAGTAATAGTTGCAAACCAACTTGAACCTCTTTACCACTAGCTACTTCCATAAGTTATTTTTCAGAAACTTCTTCGATAACATTATTCAAAATATCTTTTGAGTTTTTCATGGCAATCATTCTCACTCCTATTAGGATGTAGTAAATATTTTCTACACGCTTATTTTAACCAATATGTCTTCATTTTTAATGAGTAAAAAGTGCAAAAACCAATGTTAAATATGCTTGAAAAGGAATCAAAAAAAGTCTTAGCAAAAATTGCTAAGACTCAAATAACGATAAAGTCCATATAATTGTGTAAAAGATAAAAGGTCATATAAAGCTCCTTTTACGGTACAATGTTTTTACCACAAAACATACCTAGGAGGAC
>NZ_JAGN01000067.1 GCF_000526675.1 Atopobacter phocae ATCC BAA-285 | reverse complement strand
CATTAGCTGAATAACGTTTATTTTTACGCATGAAAAACTCCCCCTAAAATAGTTTTACTTTTTCAAGTGTCTACTTTAGGGGGAGCATATCAAAGTCTCTCGTCTATTTAATGATTTAGTTGTAACGTGCTTCAACCGCGTCCCAGTTAATCACATCGAAGAATGCTTTCACGTAGTCTGGACGAACGTTACGATATTTTAAGTAGTAAGCATGTTCCCATACGTCAATACCTAATAGTGGGTGGTAACCTAATTCTAATGGTGTATCTTGGTTAGCTGTTGAAATAACGTTTAATTCGCCGTCTTTTTCAACTAACCATGCCCAACCTGATCCAAAGCGTGTGGCTGCTGCGCTAGCAAATGTTGCTTTAAATTCATCAAAGCTACCAAATGCTGAATCAATTGCACCTTTTAAGTTGCCTGAAGGTTGATTATCCGCTTGAGGTGCGCGCAATAATTCCCAGAACAATGTATGGTTATAGTGACCGCCACCGTTGTTACGAATCGCACCTTGTACATCAGCTGGTAAAGCGCTAATGTCAGTTAGCAATTCTTCTAATGAACGTTCTTGTAATTCAGGGTGTTTCTCAATTGCTGCGTTTAAGTTATTCACGTATGCTGCATGATGTTTGTCATGGTGAATATGCATCGTTTCTTGATCAAAGTTTGGTTCCAACGCATCGTACGCGTATGGTAATGGTGGTAATTTAAAAGTCATTTAAAATCTCTCCCTTTTATGAATGTATGTATCATTACACTAAGAATAGCAAATATTCGCTTTAATTGGAAATTATTTGCCTTATATATAAAAGCTTTTACTAATTAATCAAAAAGGAAATGACTTCTTGTAAAAAGACAAAATGCGTAAACCATTAAATGATCAAAAATGAAACGGACCATCTATTCGTGCCATTGATGATGTGTTTTAGCTATAAATAATTTAGGGTAGCCGAGAACGAGTAAAGCAGCAACAAAGCTGACATAGATTGCTGTCATAATAAAACTAATCCCATTAACAGATAGGGAGTATAGAAAAGGACTCATACCATCGGGAGCATAACTTCCCCAGAAATAATATCCAGCAACAAAGTGGAAGAAATATTTAGCAAATGACGCTACTATCCCTGCTATTACAAAGTAGATAGCTGCATTTTTGCGATCGTTTTGACTTAAATAGTGATGAATAACGCCTGCAAATAGTCCGGCTAATCCAACGACTAAAAAGGCGAAAACATACTCGATAACAAATTGAATCGGGCTTAAAATATACACTTTAAAGAGAACGTGTAGTAAACCCCATAAAAAACCTGATGTTAATCCCGCCACTGTTCCGCGTCTAACGGCTAATACAGCAACAGGTAAAGTCCCTAAACTCACTTGATACCAACCGATATCTGTTGGTATGAGAGATAGCACCATAGCGAGCGCCGCAACGATGGTCACCTCAGTTAATGTACGAATATTCATTGACATAAAAAAAGCCTCCTTGTTTTTTTAAATACAAAGAGACCCATAGTTTGGATACATTACAATCCCTACGCTTGTACTAACAAACAGGTTCGAAGGGTCCACTTAACGTGTCTCAGCAAATTGCGCCCCTTTGTAAATAAAAATATATAGTTGTTAAAAACAGAATATCAGTAATAATAAGCTTTTGCAAGTGTTTGGATTGTAAAGCAAGCAAAATTGGTTATATTTTTCGTTTTCAATTAGTAAAACAGATATTTCTATTGCGAAAGCCCTTTATTTCAATTAAAATATAGGATACACGCAAATATGAATGGGGAACGTGAGGAGGAAATGGAAATGGAACATAGTACATTAATTAACGAGATGAAGTTAACGTTAGTCCAAGCAGCACGCGATGTTTTAGCTCGCGCTTATGCACCGTATTCTAAATTTCCAGTTGGAGCAGCTTTATTGATGAAAGATGGCTCGATTATTACAGGAGTGAATGTGGAGAACGCTTCATTTGGTGTGACGAACTGTGCTGAACGTACGGCTATTTTTACAGCAGTAACACAAGGATACGAAAAAGGGGATATATTAGCAGTTGCTGTAGCAGGTAAGACACGGAACTTCCTGCCACCATGTAGTGTTTGTCGCCAAGTGATGGTTGAATTTTGCGGGCCAGAAACACCTGTTTTTCTAACACGTGAAGATGGTGAAATTCTAGAAGAAAATATTGATCGTCTTGTTCCATACGCCTTTGTTGATTTAAATATGTAGAAAAAACTGCCTGCTTGATCTGTTATAACAGATGAGCAGGCAGTTTTTTTGTTATAAATATAAAATGTAAAAACTAGCCATGGTCACAAATAAGTGGATAAACCAACCAATTAAGATGACATATAAATGATCAATCGCTGAATCATTCATTGTTTTGTATATCGCACCGGTAAACGTCGTAAAGTAAGTTGCTAATGTCATTAGTAGTAAGAAAATAATTAAACTACTTAAAAAAACAGGCGCAATCAACGCTAAGACGAAGGCTGTTAATGAAATGAGTAAAGCAATTGTATTGGTTCCTTCGAATTGTGTGACCCAATAGTGAAAGGCGTGCTTCCGCTTTAAAAAGATGCGTTTGAGGAAATAAGAGAGCACGATTAATCCAAAATAGAATAAGGTAAAGAACACAATCGATTTAACCCAAAGCCAGATTGGGTCAGGATTTGCATCGAAAGCAGGTAAAATGCTGATATTAGCAAAGAAATTGTATTGCGAAATAAAACCGGTTACTAAACGTGTAAAAGCGCTAGCGCTAAATAACACCGTCAAAACTAACGTAATATAACCATGATAAGTGTTCTCCGTTCGACGGGTACGACGCTTAAAACTTGGTTCGAGTAAGTAATTTTTTAAATAAACAAAATAGTCACTAAATTTTGACCATGTTGCTTGTAATCCGTGATTAGATTGATAATGACGGGATTCTTTAATAAAGCGCTTAGGCTGGTTATCTTGATAATGTGGTGGTTCAATTCGCTCATTTTCAGTGGGACGACTGATGGACTCGCCTTGTTCAAACAATTCAATTAGTTCATCGACTTCTTCTTGTGGAATAGTTTCTTCAGCAGTGTCGATAGCTTCAACCGAAGTAACTTCTTCAGTTGTAGGCTGTTCAGTGAACAACGTATCTTGTTCTTCTAAAGCGGGTTGAGTCAAGTCAGCTTGACAGTGCGGACAAACAGTAGCAGTTTCGGGTATCGGTTGATTACAATATGGGCATTTAGTCATGATCAATCTCCTTCTTAATGTCATTCATACTATAGTCAAAATAGTGTTAAATATCAAGATGATTTAAGCTATTTTAAAATTATCTCTTATTATTTTTTAGACAAAAAAAGAGAGGATTCATAGAATCACTCTCATTAATGGTGTGGCACTTATAAAATAAGTGATAGCATTCCGTTCACAGCAGAATACTACAAGTAGCCGCGTTCCGGCAGTTGTCATTTAAGACACTACTCCACTTGAATTGTTCTAAGATATACTTAGAACTCCTCGACTCATCGCATAAATAGAATTATATCATAGACCCTTTGGATAAGCAATGGTGTTTACAATATATAAGGAAGAAAGATGTTAAAAAGCTTCATTGCAGGAAAAGAGAAATAAAATTGAATGTTTTTAAAAAACACCATTTATATAGAAGGAAGGTGTAAAAATAAATAAAAAATGTAAAAGTACTTGCTAATATTTTGTATCAATGGTATACTAACATAGTAATCAATATTGAGACGTAACAAGAGAAACATAAACATTCCTCTGGTATTACAATCAACGTTTATTGCAACAAATCGTGTCCTAGAGACACAACAGGAGGAATTATATATGAATAACGGTACAGTGA
>NZ_JAGN01000066.1 GCF_000526675.1 Atopobacter phocae ATCC BAA-285 | reverse complement strand
CCTTTTATCTTTTACACAATTATATGGACTTTATCTTAATTTCAATTTGTTATTTGATAGTAGAAGGATTGTTACAGACAAATTTTGATGGAAAAATGAAGTTAATGGACTATTTTGATGAACAAAGAATGCATCAGTTGTATGAAAAAATTATTTTAGAATATTTTCGAAAAGAATTTCCTGAAATATGTTCGAGTGCTTCGCAAATCCAATGGCAATTGGATGATTATTTAGATTATATGTTATCGATTATGCAAATAGATATTATGATGACCTATGACAATAAAGTGTTCACTATTGATGCAAATATTATAAAAGTGAAGTAATAACACAATATGATACATATAAACTCCACTCAAGTAACTTATATCAAATTTTTACTTATGCAAAAAATGCAGATTTGAGATTTCAAAACAAGAAAGTCTCAGGCACGCTTCTTTACGCGAAAACAAATAAAGGAATGACTTTCGATAATAACTATTTAATGAGTGGGAATCAAATTAGTGTCAAAACTCTCGATTTAAATGTTGAATTTAATGACTTTCGAAGACAACTTAATCTAATAGCTGAGAATTATTTTGAAATTAAACGATACTGATATTCAATTAGAACAGTTGATATTAACCGAGTGAAAATTGTGAATAATTATGATGAAGTAAAAAAATATAATTTTAATCGTTTTAAATTTAATCCATTGGTTCGATTTATTTTACTCGGATCTATGCTTTATTTGAAACATGCAAAAAGAGAATATTTTTTAATGTTATATGAAAGATAGAAATAGAAGAAGTTTTTAAAGTGAGACTGAATAACAATGGACAGAAGATTTAAATTTGGAAATAGCTATTTTGTATTGTATATTTGGGTTGTGGATTGTTGCTTTTAGTGAAGATAATGTGTGGAAAGAGAAAGAAAAAACGTATAATAATGTTATTGAATTGTTAAGAGACACAACTCGTTTTTAAAAATTTGGTTTAACTCTTTCAATCATCAGTTCATTAGTTATGTCATACTATCTATACCAAGATGATCTAAAGATGTATCTAAAAATATTTTCTAATTTAACTAGTTTCGTGAAGAGTTTGATGAGCTTGCCTTTATTTTTAATTGCTGTAGGAATAAATGCATGGTTCATTTACTTTTTGTTAAATCGAGTATTTGGTATTTTAATTTCGGTGAGAAAGGTCCGCAAAACAGACGTGTTAGTAAAAGTTCTATGGATTAAAAAAATCGTTCATAAAAAAACGTATGATAAAAAATTGTATTTAGTATTTGCTCAAGATAAGCGCACATATGTAGCTAATGCTATTTATGAACGAAAACTGAGTAATTTAGAAGGCTATCGATTTGAGTATACCGTTTCAACCAGTCTATTTGGAACAGAGTACATTAGACACCTACCTAAAAAATATCTGATTATAAAGAAAAAACGAGAACGATAACGAACGAAGATTTACTTGATTCTTATGAAGTAATGGAAATTTAATTGGGATTTACTGATCGTAAAAGTAATAAAATATAAAAAGGAGTTTAAAAATGAAAAATCAAGAGCAATCAAATGATTTTGTTGAAATGAAACAATCTGATAAAAATCATAATTTAATTGAAAGAACCGAAAGTATTTTAGAAAAAACTCGTCAGGATATAGAAAAAAAGCAAAATATGAGTATACCAATTGCAGAATTAGCATCCTTTGGTTCAACAATTGCGGAGTTTGTTCCTCAATTTAGAACAATGACAAATTCAACAACTAAAAACTCACCAAAGAAACTATATGAAGTGGTAAATCAGGCTGATGAATACTTTTTACAAAAAGGTAAAGATGGTAATTATTGGGGATCATTAAGAGGTCCTAAGGGTGAAAAAGTTTTTGCGAAATGGCGAGAAGTTTCACCCAATGTCACTTCTACAACGGTCATGCCCATTAATCCAGCAACTTTTTTAATGGCTGCAGCAATATTTTCATTAGATAAGAAAATGGATAAGATGATTGAAATTGAAGAGAAAATTCTTTCTTTTTTAGAAATTGAACAGGAATCTGAAGTTGAAGCTGATGTAGAGATGTTAAAGAATATTATGAGTAAATATAAAACAAACTGGGATAATGAGCATTTCGTTTCTAATAACCACAAATTAGTAATTGATATTCAAAGAGCAGCCCTAAAAAATATTAATCGCTATCAAAAAAATTTGAATAATAATTTAAAGGGCAATTCTTGGTTGTCCACTCAAATTAAAATTCATTCAAAATTAACTGATTTACAAAAACAATTCAATTATTATCGTTTGTCTGTTTATACGTATGCATTAGCAAGTTTATTAGAAATTTTATTGAGTGGCAATTTTGATGAACAATATATTGTTGAATTGAAAAAAGAAATCAATAGTCATGCGTTAAACTATCGTAAAATATTTAGTGATTGTTCAATTCAGTTAGAAAGATTAAGTAAAAAAGCAGTTGAAATTAATGTGTTAAAAGGGATTGGATCAGTGAGTAAAACAATTGGCGAAGTCATTGGGAGCATACCGATGATCAAAGAAGGTCCAGTGGATGAGCTACTTCAAAATAGCGGCAAACAAATGCAAGAAAATGCAAGTGTTATTGAAGAAAAATCAATTAAAAAATTTGCCTCGTTAAATAATCCTGGCACAACAATATTTTTAGAAGAAATGGATCAGATTATAAAAATCTATCATCATACATCAGAGATTTATTTTGATGATAATAAGGTTTATTTAATTGAATAGAAACTGTATAAAAAGGCACTCTAGATAAAAAATGAGTGCCTTTCAAATTAGGTGTGAAGAATAATACAAGTTATGGAAGCTGATATTTCTCGTGCATTCGATGCATCAATTGTAGGAATAGCGAGAATAGAGTATATTATTTTGACAATCAGTATTTTATGACTATTGTTTAGTTTAAAGAAAACAATAAAATAGAACATAGCAAAAATATTATAAGGACTCAATTTCGAATGGATTGAGCTTTTTTGTTATTTTTTTAAATCATATTTTATGATTGTATTTTGAATGGTATGATAAAAATATGATAGATTTATCAACCTTTTAAGGAATGAGTTATTATTCGAATTTTTCATTAGGTTGAATGTTAAACAGTTAGGAGAGTAGTTGTTTTATGTCAAAATTTCAATTTATTAAAAAAGTTGAGGGGCTTATTCGACCAAAGGATATTGCGATTTTACAGTTAGTCGCTCCTTTAATCCAATATATTCCTAGTCAATTTCAGAATAAAATGATAAAAAAACTGCTGTCAAAACACCTTATATGGGATTTGTTGTAGAACCATATAGTACATTTCTAGTTTACGAAATCGTTGATCTTGAATGGGATAAACAACTCACTCCAGATGGGTTTGAATTAGTCAAGACGAAAATATTTGAAGATTCTGAACCAAATTATTATGCCATTTTTGGTATATTTAATGTGCACACCAGTGCGTTTTGGGGCACACGTTTAGAAGTAAATATTATTGCTAAAAATAAAAGAAATAATTTAACAAGTGGGGTTATTATGGATTATGATGCGAATACGTTAAGCCATGATATGCAAAAGGGAGTGGTAGACTCAATTACCAATCAAGTTCTGTTTACAACGGATTATGACAGTAATATTATTGTAGACATTACCAATGAAAAAAATCTCGTTCACTCGTTTTTAATGCCCCACTGAAGCATGCTGTTTAGCGATTAATAGGAAGAAAATTATGGGTTGATGGAAATCTTTCAGTCGGTTATGGAAGAAAATTATCGAATAATTCATCTGAAGTTTTTTCACTTAAATTTAATCGTAAAGAAGTGGAAAAAGATTTTGAAGTGCCACTAAGTGAAGTGAATATCATTGAAAACACTTGGTTTAAAGGACTGTATAAAGATACTCCAACATATCTAGTATATTTTCCATACGCACAACATTATCTCTCAGATAGTCCTGGACATTATAGCCATACTGGAAGCGAGGAAGAAATGATTCAGCAATATAAGTCATTAGATTTAGCAGCTATCCCTGAATATTCTGTAGAATCTTATCGACAAATGTTCAAAGTAGGTTTTATTGTTAATAAATTATTTATTTTACTATTAATAATTTCTCTTATTTTTTAAATAAAAGAGTATAATTTTGAACTGCTCCCTGTCAAGTAGACAGGTAAAAAATAAATTTTATGCACCTATGGTTTTTCATCCATAGGTGTTTTTTATGCTGGAATGG
>NZ_JAGN01000065.1 GCF_000526675.1 Atopobacter phocae ATCC BAA-285 | reverse complement strand
TTCATCATTTTTTCAATTTTACGACCACTAAAAGTGCCTTCGCTGTAAGCGTAAAGAAGTGCCATCAAAATTGCTTTTGGATGGTAGGCCGGACGGCCATTAGTTGTCCTAAACATTTCAAAATATGAAGAATCTAATGAATGAACAAAATTATAAATGTGAAAAACGATGTGATCAGGCTCTAAATAAGTTGCTAAATCGATTGGTAAATTTGTTTGATTCGTGTTAAAATTAATAAACAAAGAAGACACCTCCTAATAGTTTTGTTGTTATTACTATTATATCAAAGGTGTCTTCTTTTTTTTATAAAAAACCGTCCAATTTCTAAAAAAATGGACGGTTTTAAAGGCCTTTTGTCCCAGCCTCTTTTTTATATTTAAAATTCACCCTCCTTAACCTTTGTTAATTACTATTTTTTTCTTTTTATATGCTGTATACTGTTAAGATAACAAAGAAACAACTGATCACTCAAAAGACGAAAGGATGATATTTATGATAAAAAACGTATTAAAATTAGTAGTAGGTTCAAAAAGCGCTGTATTTTTAAGTGGAATGACTTTAGGTCCGGTAGCTATGCGTGCCGTTAAAAGCGATTCTGCAAGAAAACTATATGTTAAATCACTCGCACAAGGATTCCAAGTTAAGGACACCTTCGATGCAAAATTAGACGAAATTCGTCAACAAGGTGGCGATATTTTAGCAGAAGCTAAAGCTATCTATGAAGAAGGCAAAAAAGAATCTGATTTAGAGCAATTAAAAAAACAATTGGAACTTTAATTGAAGGAGCTTGATCATTTTGTATCATATTGTGCACCAAACTCCTAATCGCGTTCGCATTCAATTCGATATTCCTCTAACGGAGTCTATCTGTGTAGCCATCGAACAACATATTGCATGTGCCATGTTTCTATATCAAATTAAATGGTATAAGCGTACTCCTTCGGTTGTTTTTCAATTAACTCCGGGACAGTTACCTCAATTAATCGAACGCTTGAATTCCATTGACCCTAATGAATTAATTGAAGCCTTTCATCATCCCATCGAAGAAACGGTCGATGTGTTCGATATTTTTCGCGATGAATTCACTAAGCATTTATTAATTAAATGGTTCGTGCCAACACCGATTCGTCGGATTCGACAAAGTTATCAGGCCATTCAATATATTCGACATGCTTTGATTGATTTGAAAAATAAACAATTGACCGTAGATGTTCTAGATGCAACGGCTATTATTATTTCAATGATTCGTAGCAATTTTGAAACAGCTGGATCCATTATGTTCTTACTTCAATTAAGTGACAAATTGGAACATCATACTCGTCGTAAATCATATAATGATTTAAAGAAAAGTTTAGCATTATCTATCGATCGTGTATGGCAAGTTATTGACAATCAAGCAGTTGAAGTTCAAGCTTCACAAATTAAAGCCGGTGATATCGTTATTGTCAATCATGGTAATATGATTCCATTCGATGGTATTGTTACAAGCGGCACAGGATTTGTGAATGAAGCCAGTTTAACTGGTGAAGCTTTCCCAATTCGTAAGACAGCGGGCGATGAAGTATTTGCAAATACCGTTTTAGGCGAAGGCGATATTCAATTTAAAGTAACTAATATTCAAACAGATACGGCTATTGCTAAGTTAGTGGATTTAATTAGTCAATCCGAAGAAACGAAATCATCGGTTCAAAAAACACTAGAAACGCAAGCAGACGGACTAGTTAAATACAACTTTATTGGAGCAACGATCACCTATCTCCTTACTCGGAATCTAAATCGTGCATTAACCTTTATGCTTGTCGATTTTTCATGTGCGCTTCGTTTAATTGGGCCATTAATTAATTTAACGGCTATGAAAGAAGCTTCAGACTATGGAGCAGTTGTTAAAGGCAGTAAATTTATTGAAAACTTCAATCAAATTGATACCTTTATCTTTGATAAAACAGGGACATTAACTAATTCCACGCCGACAGTCGTTGAAATTATTCCATTCGAAGGATACTCTCAAGAAGAAGTTATTCGAATTGCGGCTTGTTTAGAAGAACATTATCATCATCCGATTGCAGCAGCTATTGTTCAAACGGCTATTGACTACAATATTACGCATGAAGAAATGCATGAAGATTTACGTTATATTGTTGCTCATGGAATTGAATCAAGTATCGATCAAAAACGAGTCGTTATTGGTAGTAAGCACTTTATTTTAGAAGATGAAGAAGCTTATCATTCACCAGAAACTGCTCAAATTATTGAAGAAAAAGAAAAATACTTCAATTTATTGTACTTAGCATACGATGGGCAATTAATTGCTATTTTTGTTATCGATACACAAATTCGTCCCGAAACAGCAGATGTTCTCTACCGTTTAAAACGAGCTGGAAAACGGATTTGTCTTTTAACCGGTGACCAAGCAGATCGCGCTCAGCAATTTGCTGAACCGTTTGGATTTGATGAAGTTCTATCGCAGTTATTACCTGAAGAAAAATTTGGTTATATTCAAAAATTACAACATCAAGGACATAAAGTCGCAATGATTGGTGATGGAATTAATGATTCCGCTGCTATTTCTTTAGCGGATATTGGTATCGTTATGAAAGAGTCTTCTGATTTAGCTCGACAAGTAAGTGATATTGTTTTAATGTCTGATGACTTGAACACACTCTTTACACTTGAAACAATCAGTCATCAATTGAATCAACGTTTAAAACATACGTATCAATTTATTATTGGATTTAACTCCTTCTTAATTGGTGGCGGTGTATTCAACATTTTATCCAATACAACTGCAGCTATGTTACACAATACATCCACTGTCGCCACAGCTGTTATGGCATCCAAACGATTTAATATCACTCAAGACGATCAGAAATAACTTCACTTTCTTACATTTTAGTTTTTGAATAAACATAAAAAAACGCATGGCATCCGTAAAAAATGGATGTCATGCGTTTTTATTTTTGTCTTAAATCATTTAGCTAATCAACATTAAATCACTTTGTCTTAAAATGATACAATAACTGATCCTTTTAATTCACCTTCTAAGAATGCTTTCACTTCATCGCTTGCCATTGCTTTTTTAAGCGCAGAAATTTTATCACTATCTTCGTCTTCCTTATTAACTACTAATGAGATAGCGTAGTTTAGGTCATCATTTTTCTCAAAGATTAAACCATTTTCTTCTGGATTCAAGTCTAACTTTTTAATGTATGTTGGATAGTTAAATACCATATCTTTTTCTTCATAAGCTTCATTTAAGTTTAATAAACCAACTTCTGTAAATTTTAAGTTTTTAGGATTTTCTTTAATATTTTCCAACGTTAAACTATAGCTTTTGTCATCATCTAATTTAATTAAATCATTTTGTTCTAACAAACGTAATGCACGAGTTAAGTTAGCAGGGTCAGATGGAACAGCAATGTCAGCACCATCTTTTAAATCTTCAATGTTCTTTAAGTCTTTACCGTAAAAAGAAACAACTGCGTTATAAATCGGTTGTACGGCAACAAAGTCTGTGCCGTTCTTTTCATTAAACATTTGCATGAATAATGGATGTTGGAAGAAGTTTGCATCGACTTCTTTTCCTTGTAAAGCAACATTTGCCTGAACGTTATCTGTTACTGTTTCAATTTCTAATTGGTAACCTTCTTTTTCTAAATCATCTTGAATCATTTCTAAAATGGTTGTCATAGGCGCAGTGTGTGAAGCAACTTTAATCACTTCTACCTTTTCTTTTGAGTCAGTTGAACTTGTTTCAGTAGTACCTTTTGAACCACAACCTGCTAATACTAGTACAAATAATAACGCTGCAAATATTTTTTTCATTTTCTTTCCCCTTTTCTTTTGGATAACAAGTATCCGATAGTCTGTGCAATAAAAACAATAATAATGAAAATTATAATGATGACATACATTAATGGATAGTCATATTCTTGATAACCATATCGAAAGGCATAATCTCCTAATCCTCCAGCTCCAATAACTCCAACAACTGTTGAATAGGATAACATGCTAATAAAAACATTCGTGAAGGACAAAATTAGATCCGATCGAATCGCTGGTATTAAAAAATAGCGAATCATTTGAAATTTTGTCGCGCCCATACTAATCGCACGATCAATAATCGTATTAGGGACACTTAGTAATGCCTGTTCAACAAATCTCGCATAAAGACTAATCGCAACTGTCGATATAGGAATAATTGTTGCAACATTCCCAAAAGCGGTTCCGAATAAGAAACGATTGATAGGAATTAAAATAAAAATATAAATTAAAAATGGTATGCTTCTTAAAGCATTTAATGAAATACTAACTACCTGATAAATTATTTTATTATCTAATAAATAGCGTTTCTTTGTTGAAAATAATAAAACCCCTAATGAAATACCCACTATAATGGTCAATATTGAACTAAAAAATACCATGTACATCGTCTCAATAAAAGCGGTCCAAATTCCCGCTTGATTATTCAAAAATGATTCAATCATGTGACATAAACTCCTTTACATAACGGAAATAATCGTCTTCTTTAGACAATTCCGATTTTTTAGGAATAAATTCATCACGAATTCGACCATCCTCTAAAAATAAAATACGTGTACAATAATTCTTTAATATGGATAAGTTGTGTGACACGATAATTAAAGTAATATT
>NZ_JAGN01000064.1 GCF_000526675.1 Atopobacter phocae ATCC BAA-285 | reverse complement strand
TTTTAAGAACATTTAAACACTATAACACGTATATTCAAAATACTTTTGCTTATCCTCAATTGACTAATGGGCCGATTGAAGGATTAAACAACAAAATCAAGGTACTTAAGCGAACTGCTTATGGTTACCGTAATTATTCACACTTTAAAAATAGAATTTTATTGATGATGCGTTTATACGCGCCAAATCATCCGCCCAAAATCGCTGTTTCTTAACACTAATTTTGAATACAATTGATCCAATCATTTGCTTATTTTATCTTTTGATCTAAAAAAAGAGGAGAAGTAACCATACGGTTACCTCACCTCATCATCAACCCTTTTTGACAAAGAGCCGAAAAAAAGAATACCCTCATTCAAGAGTATTCTAAGTCTAATGATTTGTTTTCTGATCTGGTTCAGTATAAAAAGAACTATGAAAATTATATGAATAAAGAGGTGAAGAGGTAACTATCCTCTCTACTTAACTAAATTTTACTCAACGTATTAAGAAAATATGTTGGATATTCCATAAGTAAATTCTCTAATTCTTTTTTTGATTCTTTTATTGCTCGTTTAGTTTTTTTCTTGCTCCTACAATCATATACTTCTAAATGACTTGAAATTTTTTGAGATAATATTCTATCCGAAAAACCTAATTCATACACATATATTGATGTTTGATTTGGTAACCCATATCTCGCTCTACTTATAATATCATTAAGTTTGTTAATTATTTCCTCACTGCAATCTCTAGTATCTAAGACTTCTATCAAAGATTGTGTTATCGATAATGAAACATAGCCAAAATCATAGTCACATAATAAAATTATCTGATCTAATGAAATAGCTCTGTATTTCATCCCCCATTTTATACTCGCGTTCTTTGATGAAGCATAATTAAATATTTCAATGTATGTAACACCTGATAACCATAATTTTAGCAATGACGAAACTATGCTAAGATCATTCAGTTTAGAAATCACCTTACAATCCTTAGAGTTGATAATTTGTTCTGCTATTAAATCAGTTAATTCAGCATCACTAAAGTTATTAATTTGAAAAATATTATCATCAATAAATTTAGATAATTCTTTCATTTTCATAATTCCTAACATGCTCTTACTGAACGTTAGCTTCTCCTCAATTTCAATATCATTTATGCTATTTCTTATTATTTCATATATATTTATTAAGTCTTGTCTCTCAGTCTCGTTAGACAAATAATATCCATAAGTTAACTTAATGATTTCTGAACTATTATCCTCAATATCAAGGAAATTTAAAATAAAATTTTCTAATGAAATCAATATGTTTTCGATATTATTTAATTGATATAAAATTTCTTCTGCTAATTTTTTGTCTTTTGCTTTAAACTCGATTATTTTTTTCTATTTTCAAAGTATTTTTCCGAATTTAAATATCTAGATGATATATATTTTTTTATAAATGACGAAGGAATTGGACTTTTATCACTTAGCTCAATACCACGTACTATTTTCAATAAATTGCTATAACACGCCTCTGAATTATCTGCATTCAAAAGATGTTCGTATTTATCTAATTTATAAGAATCTTGATTGGTTTTATAAACATTCTCCGTAAGTATTATAGTACCTTCTGTTTGTTTTCCTGCTCTTGCAGTTCGACCAAGTAAATTATGAAAATCTCTTACTTTAATAATTTCTCTTGACTGATAAACGTTGGAAATTATTAAATATTTCAATGGTAAGTTTACACCTTGGGCTAACGTTGAAGTACAAACAACACATGATAATAAGGAATTTCTTAAAGCATACTCTGTAGAGACTCTTACACCATTAGGTACTCCTGAATGGTGACCTACAATTCCTTTCAAAGCAGAAAAGTATAACGGGTTCTCTCCCAAATGTTCTTTAATTAATCTAGCTATTTTTGTAGTTTCATGAATGTCTGACTCTTCAATGAAATTAGTGAGAGGAACCCCTCTTTCTTCAAGTTCAATAAATCTAGATAGAACTTTATTTACAGTATCCTTTCTTGAACAAAAAATAGCAACACTCCCATTTTTCACAAGTTTTATTGCATAATAAATGCTTACATCTTGTTTGTTCTTCTCTAAGTCTGGAAAATATCTGATGTTTCTTTCTTTACCTAACTTATTTAATTTAACAGGTTGTATTACTCTTGGTACAAAAAACTCCTCTTCCAACCCCTTGATAGGATCTACAAAATATAAATTACTATAACTGTTTCTTTTCGTTGAGTTAAATGTATTAAAAGCTACGGTTTTTTCAGTAGTTTTTATAGTGTTATTCTTGACAACTACACCTTGTTCATTTATCCATTCGTTCAATTGAGAAGCATTTGAAATAACTGCTGAAACTAAGAGTTTCTGAGCATCATCTTTGATATAATACTTTATTGTAGATAATAGAAGCTCATAATCTGTACCCCTCGATTCATCATCAAATAAGTGTGCCTCATCAAAAACAATCATATTAATGTAATCAATAATTTCTTTATTGTGTTTCAAAATATAAGAAAGTTTTTCTGGAGTCATAACCAATATTTTCTTTTCAGACGAATCCGTTGACAAAATACTTATTTCATTATTTTTTGGAATATCTGAGAACTCAGTTACCGCCACACTCTCATCAAAAGAAAAAAAGTTTTCTAAATCTAATAATATTTCTCTGCATAATGCTCTGAAAGGTGCCACTATTATTGCTATATTAGTTCTATCAGACAAAAAACTTGATTGAATAGCAAGTGCAACAGAAGTAGTTTTCCCAGAACTTGTTGGCATCTGGACTACTCCTGATTTTCCGTCAAAAATATCATTCTCACCCAGTAATATTTGAGACGGCCACATTTCTCTCATTTTTGAATTATTAATAAAAGTGCTTCTCCACTTTTCCTCTGGAAGATTAGAATATAAAGGCATCAATTTAATGCAAGAATTAAATATCTTTTTTTCAAAACAGAAAGAATTATGTCAACAAATAATATTTCACGCGAGTTACCAATTCTATAAGCATAATTCTTGAATTCTTCAAAATTTACTTCGACCATATCTTCATAAGCGAAAAATTGGTTATGATAATTAATTATTTTTGCAATAAATTTACGATATTTCTCACTAATTTTATCAATATGTAATTTATAACTATCATCTAATAGCCATCTAATAATTTTTTCTAATCCAGAAGCATTGAATTCAAATTGATTAGATAAAGTATTTATTAATACTTTTGAGCTACCATTCATGTTGCAAAAATAATAAGCAACCGCCCCCCATTAAAATATAATAATCATTATATACATAATCTAAGTTAGTTTGATAATATGAATCAAAAAATCTTGCTGCAAAATGAAGTTCCTCTTCCATTATTTCTGTAAGAATAATTGGCGTATTGTTTTGTTGCCAAATTACATCCGCTACATCGCCTATAATAGCTATACTAAGCAGCACTAAATCATTAGATTGAGTCTCTACACTAATATGTAACTCCTCTGGTACACTGTATTCAAACATTTTTGATTTTGCTCGTATTTTTTTTAAATAATATCTCGATTTTTCTTCTATCAGCATATACAAGCCCTCCTATAAATGTCTCGAAGGAAAGCAATAAGCTCTTTAGAATGAATTACTAATATATTTTTATCAACAATTTTATTTTCTATTTCATTTAGAACATCTAAAAAAAATTGATCAGAATATAAGTATGAATCTATTATGACTACAGCATAAAAGTTTAATGAAAAAGGTGTATCGGTTTTATTTTGAAACCTCTCAACTATTTTAGCTTCGTCAACACGATTACGAGTTAAAAGCCTTCTTTTTTCAGCATTCAGAGACTCTCCTATCCTAACTCTATCCTTTTCTGAATCAATAATAGCTTTTCCTAATGGATTATCTTCTAAACTCATCTTCTTTCCCGTTTTACTAGATCGAGTCTTAACTTCTGCAACAAGTAATTGATCCTTGGTACTTGGTTTAGAAATATTTTGAATTTTATATCCCATTACGTCAGTACCTGGTAACGGCATATCAGGATTTATTTTATCAAAATATCTTGTTCTCGAAACATAGTGTTCTAAAACAAAATTTATATAATCATATACTAATATTTCACCAAATTCTCCTGACATAGTTGCAGCACCTTGAGAATTTTGAGGGTTCGGAAAAACATTTTGCTCTAGATATTGTTTTTTTGTTAATCCTGTACCAGCGAGTAGTGATTCTAGAAGATGTTCCTCTACATAATTGTTTCTCATCCCATAAGCCCATTTATTTAAGGCTTCCTCATCAACTATTTCATTATTTAGCTTAAATATATTTGCTTTAATACCATTCGAAGAGATTAGTTCTTTATCAAATTGAAAATATTGACTATTATTAAAAAACATTTAGATCCCCTCCTCACGATAAAGTCCATATAATTGTGTAAAAGATAAAAGGCCATATAAAGCTCCTTTTACGGTACAATGTTTTTACCAGAAAACCTACCCAGGAGGACTTTATATGACCCAAGTACATTTTACACTGAATAGCGAAGAGGTTCAAAGCATTATTGAACATTCGGTAAAAGATGATGTGTCTAAAAACATTTTGACAACAGTGTTCAACCAGTTGATGGAAAATCAGCGAACAGAATATATCCAGGCTGATGACTATGAACGATCCGAAAGTCGTCAGAGTCAAAGAAATGGCTATTATGAACGAGACTTTACAACGCGGGTAGGCACACTTCGCTTAAAGG
>NZ_JAGN01000063.1 GCF_000526675.1 Atopobacter phocae ATCC BAA-285 | reverse complement strand
CGCTTATAATATACAGGAGATCTGTTCTTTTTTGTACCCTAAAATAAAAAATAGAGTTGAGGCCTTCGGCCATCAACCCTATAAATTATAGAACCAAATAGGGTTGATGTTGAGGTGAGCTAACCGTATGGTTACTTCGCGTTTTTAATAAAGCTAATAATTCCATTTATTGTACCGATTAATAAAAAATGTCTTTTTATACCTTTTATAAAATACAAAAAAATGTATTAAATTTGAGATGTGATAGGAAAATGCTTTACTTTTGCTACTTTTTGAATTAAACTAGGATAACTGCTCCACAGTAAATGGCAACAAAAAATGTAAAAAAGGGAGCACAAAAAACGGATATAATTATTCGTTTTCTGTCACTAGTTCAAAAATTTGGAGGTAATAAATGATAAAAGCAAAAAGAGAGAAAAGTTTAATACAAGGGGAAAAAAGACAAAGGTATGCTATACGTAAAATTTCTGGATATGGTGCTGTTTCAGTAGCAGTCTCAGCATTTTTTATGATGAGTGGATCACCAATTCAGATATCTGCTGCAACCGGAAGTCCTGGTCAATCAGACCAGATTGATGTTTCAAGTAGTTCAGATATAAATGAAGAGATAATAACTGTAACTTCTGCTGAAACATTAGCTGCACCTACGGAATCAGAAGAGACAATAGATGTAGCTTCTGTTGAAACATCAGCTGCATCTACGGAATTAGAAGAGCCAGCAGTTGTAACTACTGTAGATACACTAGCCGCATCTACAGAGTCAGAAGAAGTATCAGTAACTGCAACAGAAGAATCTATTGTAGATGCTACACCTGAAACTGTTTCAATAACAGAAGAACCTAAAAAAAGTTTAATGAAAAGTGCTTTAGAAATGTTAATTCAGTCTGCTAAAACAGTTGATGTAACATTGAAATCTGAAGCAGGTAAACAACTTTTCTCAAATGAACTAGTAAAAGCAGAGAAAATTTTCAATGATCCTTTAACCGATCAAGCAAGTATTGATGCAAGTGTAACAGCATTAGCATATGCAATTAATCATTTATCGATTGATCAAGTTCCAGCTAGTGTGGATTCCTTAGAAATTGAAACTTTAGAAACAAAGCCTCAAAAATTAGAGAAAAAACTTGTGGCAGAACCATTGATGAAAATGATGAAAGCTTCAGCTGTCCCAGCAGTATCTGAAGAAATGAAGATACAGTTTTTGAATCAAGCTGGAACAGTACTAAAATCTTCAGACGTGATAAATGCTAAAGATGGCCAAAATGTACGTGTTAATGTTCAAGTTGACCTTCCAGAAAACTTTTTAAATAAAAAAGTTGAAATTGAATTAGGGAACTTTTTATCATTCGCGGGTGACATTGGTACAGGTAGTAAAGACGAGACAGTATCTGAACAAACAACATCAATATCTACGCCAGAGTATACATCAGAATTGAAAACAGGCTCGGGTGAAAAATATATAGATTTAGATGATAAAAATAAAGAAAAGATTTATTCAACTAATCAAAAAGTTGTATATGATTTAAAAGATGATCTTCAAAAGTTGATTATACCTATAACGTTAAATGCAGATTTTAGAGCGCGATTGTTTGGGATTTCTTCGGATGGAGTGATTGAAGGTGTAGAAACAGGTGTAGAGCAAAGTACACCTATTACGGTTAAACTTTTTGCTGATAAAGAAGGCAAAAAGTATCAGAAAGAAGCTCAATTAGATAAGCTGTCTATTCCAGATAATGTTGATAGATATAATAGAAAAGCGGGACGAACATGGGCGACACAAAGCCGTTTGCATGCAAAAGACGTTATTGCGAATACTCTTAATGACTACAAAGCGAAAATTAATTTTTACGTTGGTGGTGGAGTAGGAAATGGCTCTGAAGATTTGTATTTCACTGAAGCTATAACGTTTGATTTAGTAGTTCCAAAAGGTGTAAAAATTGTGGATATAACATCAAGTTCACCAGTTACATTTTCAGATCCAGTTATTGATGGAGAGAGTGGTATATCAAGAGTAATAGGCTCTTTATCTAAAAGTGCGGCAGGAAAATATGTAGGACTTGAAGTGGAAGTTTCAGTTGATAGAAAGATTGTAAAAGAAGATACTTCTGTCGTGAAATTGGAAAACGCTAAAATAAAATTTAGAAATAGTGAATTTACTACAATGAATAATTCTACAAAACGTTTTACCATCCTTGATACTAAAGAGGGAGAAAATTTTCGGTTTTTAAGCTCTGGATTTGGAAAGCCAGGGTATAAACAAGAAATGCGTTATGGAATTACAACAGAAAAAGTATCAAACGAAAAATATACAGGAGTAGGTGCTGTTTTTAATTATGGAGCAATTATCACTAATTTTACTGAAACCCCTATTAGCCCTAAAACATTAGTGTATGAATTTGAAGAGAATGAATTTGTAGATGTAAAAGGTTTGGTATTACCTTTATTACCTAACAATCATATTTTGAAAACAATTGAAGTGAAAAGTAAAATGAAGCCAACATGGAAAACAATTACTTTTGACATACCTTATTCAGGGGATCAAGTAGTCTATAAAGATATTACTGATTTTGGTTATTCAGAAGCAGATACGCTTGTTGGTGCAAAAATATCTTTGGGCGGCTTTGATGAATATGCAGTATTAAGACAAGCATATAGTAGATATCGTATAAAAAATACAGATATTTTTGGAACGATAAAAAAAGTAGCAGACAAACAATTTAACGTTGCTAAAGTTCATTTGATTGATACTACTGATGAAATGAAAGCTTTGGATAGCGTAAAACAAAGGGTATCTGTTTCAACTGCAATATTTACGCCTAGGCTGGATACTGTGGTTAATGTAGATAGCAATAAAGTTATTAAGTACAACAAAAAAGAAACAATTAAGTATACTATAAAAAATAATAATGGATCAGATTCACATTGGAGTGCATCTTCTGATAAAATTGATAAAGTAGTACTTGCTTTACCAACAGATATTAAAGCGTCAAATATTAAATTTTATAATCCTGTAACAAATAAAGAGTTTACTGCAGATGTTCAACGGACAAATAAAGTAGTAGATGACATAACCCTTTATGAATTCTCATTTAAAGATGTTGCAGCGGATAATTCGTATGTAGGATTTCTAGGAAGTAAAGGTTCTGGATTCAAAGATCAATATTTTACTGTTGAAGTCGATGTTTTAAACGATAGTAAAACAAATCGTGTTTTATCGTATGATCAATCATTATTTGTAGTTGTAGATGGTATAAGAGATAGTGTAGGTGAAAATACGCATCGAGTGGACAAATATATGTTAGCGCCGGATAGTAGATTGGTAATAACAAATAAACCAACAGAAGCTGGAATTGTCTTCACCAAAGCGGATACGTTAGATATAACCACAGAAGCTAAACTATCCACGGATAAGAAATTTAAGCCATCAAATTCAGGATTTAAAATCACGGATGTTAAACAAGATTTGGATATAAAATTGAATATTTCTAATCCAACTGAAAGCATAGTAGAAGCGGCAGATTTATTTATTCCAATTCCAAAGTTAAATCAAAACTGGGGAAAAAATTTCCAAGATAAAGCATTTGAATTTGGTCTGAATCTAAAAGGCGTAGTATTAGATGAGGCGTTTAAAAAAACTTTTGATGTATCTTACGCAAATGTTGCCAAAGATAAACTAGAAGGTGATCAACTAGATACAACAAAATTAGCTAATGAACAATTTACGAAAGATTTCACTAAAGCAAATTTAATTAGAATACAAAGTAAAGATCAAAAGAATATTGATAAATTATCCATTTCCTCGATTACATTAAAACTAGAGCTTGATAAAGTATCTAAGCTAGAGGATGGTAAAACAATTGTTTGGAATCCATATTATAAAGCAGAGTTCCCTAGTGCTACTTTGACTGAAAAAGCACAAAATATTGAATTAGCTTTAACTGTTGGAAAAGCAGCGCTTCATTTGTTCGACGATAAAAACACAAATGGTAAAAAATCTACTGATGAAGAAGTATTAAAAAATACAAATGTAGAAGTAGAAGTATATAATGAGAGTGGTAAAAATGTTTATAGTGCAGCTCAAGCAGAGTTTAGTGCGGATGGCAAGCTTATTCTAGAAGGGTTAATCACTGATAAAAAATATCGTGTAAAGTTAACCTCCAAAGATAAGATGATGCGCTTTACCACTGGTAAGAAGAATAAGGACGCTTCTATAACGAATATTAATATAACAGCTGAAGCGGTAACACTCTCAGAAGTTAAAGTGTCTAAAGAAGTTGGGATGATTAAAAGACTTCAATTAGTTGATCCAACTATTATCCTCGTAGACGATAGTGAATCAATAACACCAACTGAAATAACAGAAGTTATAAATGCAGTAAAAGAAACAAATAAAGATTTACCACAAGAAACGATTGTAACGGTAGACACTAAAGGTAATGTTACAATTAAATATCAAGATGGCTATAGCGATACCATTGATAAAGGTAAAACGATTAAACAAAAAGATACAACAAAAGCAGGAACAGTTAATCCAATTGATACGGATGATATAATAATTACTGGAACAGGAACGACCGGATCAACTGTCAAAGTAACAGTGACGAACGGAACACAAGAAGTAACCGTCGTAGATGGAAAATGGTCAGTTGATATTAAAGATCCACTGAAAGCTGGGGATAAGGTAACGGTTGTTCAAACAGCGCCAAATAAATTACCGAGTGACGAAGTAACTGAAACAGTTAAACCTACTACAGCGGACAAAGTAGAGATTAAGCCACCAGCACCGACAGTCAAAGTGCCAGTCGATAATATAACTGAAATACAACAAGATGAAAAAGACCAAGTGATAGATGAAGTCGTAAAAGCTAACCCAGGTAAAGGCATTACAAAAGATAATGTCAGTGTCGGGGACGATGGCACCGTGACTGTAACTTATCCAGATAAATCAACGGATACATTGACGCCGGGTCAAGTAGTGATAGAAAAAACACAGCCAGGAAC
>NZ_JAGN01000062.1 GCF_000526675.1 Atopobacter phocae ATCC BAA-285 | reverse complement strand
CTCAATTTATTAAGGATCACCAAGCCATTCAAAGTATGTCACGTGTAGGAAAATGTATCGATAATGGTCCAATGGAAAACTTTTTTGGCATGCTCAAATCAGAATTATATTATTTAAATAAATATGATACATTTGAAAGTTTAACAAAAGATATTGATCAATATATTCATTTCTTTAACACTAAACGAATCACATTAAAGATGGGTTTAGCTATTCCAGCATAAAAAAACACCTATGGATGAAAAACCATAGGTGCATAAAATTTATTTTTTTACCTGTCTACTTGACAGGGAGCAGTTCAATTCATAATGATTCTCTTATTTTTATTATTTAAAGGCCTTTTGTCCCAGCCTCACCTCATCATCAACCCTATTTGACAAAGAGCCAAAAGTTGTTTATTTAAAAAAATGAAAAGAAAATGATTAAATCTTTCTGTTGACTTTATTATTTTAAGCGCGATGCAATTTTTTCAATAATGAGCAATAAAGCATTATCTCCAGAAACGTTAGCAGCGGTTCCAAAACTATCTTGAGTTATATAAAGAGAAATAGCTAATTCTTGCATGACACCTGCAGTAATTCCTACAATAGGCAAGAAAGGTAGTGCGCTCATAATCGCCCCTCCAGGAGCACCGGGAGCTGCAACCATAGCAATTCCTAAAATCATAATAAATCCTAAAGCAGTTGTCATCGACAAAGGTAATTCAAACATGAGCGTTATAGCTGTGACACATGACGTAATGGTTATCATACTTCCTGCCAAGTGAATAGTCGCTGATAAAGGAATGACGAATTGCCGTAATTCCTGCGAAGTGCCATTTTTTTCAGCGCATAATAAATTGACAGGAATGGTGGCTGCGCTGGATTGAGTGCCAATAGCGGTTAAATATCCAGGTATTTGATTTTTTAAATAGACCAACGGATTTTTTTTATTTAATATGCCTGCAACAGAAAACATAAATACTAAATAAATTAAATGTAAGAGTAAAATAATACCAAATACTTTTCCAAAAATAATTAAAATCGTGAAAACCTGGCCAGAATAAGAAAGATTTAAAAAATTAGAAAAGATGTAAATCGGTAAAAATGGAATAACGATGCGTTCTAAAATATTCAAAATAATCGTGTTGAAATCAGAAAAAATTTCGAATAATGCTTGTCCTTTGCCTTTTTTTCGAAGTGAAGATATTCCTAAACCTAAAATAAAAGAAAATAAAACTGCACTAGTAACATCTAACATAGGACTTAGAGGAATCATGAAGTAGGGAGTTAAAATAGCTTCTTGATTTTTCAAAGTTTGCACCATCTCATTTGTTATAAAAGAAGGGAAAATAGCTTTTGAACTAAAAAAAGCAAACATGCCTGCACAAACTGTTGATGAATATGCAATACCAGCTGTAATAGCTAATAGTTTACCAGCGTTCTCTGTTAATTCAGCAACTCCCTTAACTATAAAAGCAATGATCATTAAAGGAATAATAAAATTAAGAAAAGTGCTAAATCCACTAGCGATTGTTACGATACTTCTAAAAACATTTTCAGGAATGACTGTAATTTGCCCCATTCCAATACCTAATATAATGGCAATTATTAATCGGACAATAAGATTTGGCTCTCTAATTTTTGAAAACATAAAATTTCCCCTTTTTATAATAAATTTAGTGAAGTATGTTCTATTATAATAAAAAAATTAGAAAAAGAAAGCATAAATTTGAAATTTTCTAATTGTTTATTTATCTTAAGCTAATTATATAAAATAAATAAAGTCTTTATAATAATTTTAAGTTGACTTAATTTTGTCGTTATTGTATGATATGGTTATTCTAGATTAAGAAAACGTGAGGTGTAACGAGTGCTCGAAGTTAAAAATGTTTCAGTGACTTATAATAATCAAGTTCAAGCATTGTCAAACATTAACTTAAAAATAGCCGAACCAAGCATTATTGGTGTGATTGGACCAAACGGTGCAGGTAAGTCAACCTTAATTAAGGCAATGTTGCATGTTATCCCATTTGAGGGTGACGTGTTAATTGACAACGATTCAATAAAAAGTCAATTAAAAGAAATTGCTTATATTGAACAAAAAAGCAATTTAGACTTTTCGTTTCCAATTACGGTACGAGATTGTGTATCATTAGGAACATATCCAAATGTTGGTGTGTTCAAAAGATTGAAGGCTAAAGATTGGAAAGATGTTGACTATGCTATAGAGCAGGTCGGATTATCTGAATTTAAAAGTCGTCAAATTAGTGAATTGTCTGGTGGACAATTTCAACGTGTGTTGATGGCACGTTGCTTAGTTCAACAAGCTAAGTATATTTTCTTAGACGAACCGTTTGTTGGGATTGATGCAGTAAGTGAACAAATCATCATGGAAACACTCATTCGTTTAAAAGAAGATGGGAAAACCATTATCATTGTGCATCATGATTTAAGTAAGGTCAGAACTTATTTTGATCAACTTATCATTTTAAATAAAGAGCTAATTACTTTTGGACCAGTAGACGATGTATTCACAAAAGAAAATCTTATAAGTGCTTATGGTGATAATATATTTGTGGATGCTGGAGGTGCAAAATGATACAGAGCTTTATTAGTGGTTTATATGAGTTTCACTTTATGCAGAATGCCTTAGTGACAGCTGTTGTAATTGGTATTATATCTGGAGTAGTTGGATGCTTTATTATTTTACGCGGCATGTCATTAATGGGAGATGCAATCTCTCATGCGGTTCTACCAGGAGTGGCTTTATCTTACATTTTAGGCATTAATTTTTTCATAGGAGCAATTATTTTTGGCTTATTAGCCTCAGTGATTATTACCTACATTAAAGGAAATAGCCAAATTAAAGGAGATACAGCCATTGGTATTACGTTTAGTTCATTTTTAGCCTTAGGTGTTATTTTAATCAATGTAGCTAAAAGTTCAACTGACTTATTCCATATTCTTTTTGGTAATATCTTAGCGGTTCAAGATATAGATAAATGGATTACGATAGGCGTATCAATTGTTGTTTTATTAGCTATTATTTTATTTAGAAAAGAGCTACTTTTAACATCATTTGATCCTTTAATGGCGAGAGCTTTAGGAATGCGCGTGAATTTTTATCATTATTTATTAATGGTATTATTGACGTTAGTAGCTGTAACTGCTATGCAAAGTGTCGGAACGATTTTAATTGTTGCGATGCTAATCACACCTGCAGCAACTGCTTACTTATTTAGTAATAGTTTGTACAAAATGATGGCTTTATCTGCCTTTTTAGGTGCTTTTAGTTCAGTACTTGGACTTTTCTTAGGTTACACATTCAATGTAGCAGCTGGTAGTTCAATTGTATTAACATCAGCTTTCATCTTTTTAATTAGTTTCTTTATATCACCAAAACAAAAATTTATAAAAAGGAAGGTAAAAATAAATGAATAATACATGGAAAACAAGTAAACAATCAACTTTTAGTTTTTTACTTAAACTAGTTGCGATGTTATCGTTAGTGATGATGTTAGGAGCTTGTGGTAATAGTGCCTCGACATCAAAAACAGATGATACAAAACAAACAACTGAAAAAGCAGAAAATATGGACAGCGAGGGTAAATTAAAAGTTGTCGTAACGAACTCAATCTTAGCAGATATTACAAAAAATATTGCTGGAGACTTAATCGATTTACACAGTATTGTGCCAATCGGACAAGATCCTCATGAATATGAACCACTACCAGAAGACGTTCAAAAAACAACTCGTGCGGACTTAATTATTTATAACGGAATTAACTTAGAAACAGGTGGAAATGCTTGGTTCACTAAATTAGTTAAAAACGCAAATAAAGAAGAGAACAAAGATTACTTTGCTGCTTCAGATGGTGTAGAAATTATCCATTTAGAAGGTAAAGGTGAAGAAGGTAAAGAGGATCCACATGCATGGTTAAACTTAGAAAATGGAATCATTTACGCACAAAATATTGCTAAACAATTAATTGCTAAAGATCCAGAAAATAAAGATGCATATGAAAAGAACTTAAAAGCTTATACTGAAAAATTAGATGAATTAGATAAAGAAGCAAAAGAAAAATTCAATAATATTCCAGATTCTAAAAAATTAATCGTTACAAGTGAAGGATGTTTTAAATACTTCTCTAAAGCTTATGGTGTTCCAAGTGCCTACATTTGGGAAATCAATACAGAAGAAGAAGGTACTCCAGATCAAATTAAAGATTTAGTACGTAAATTACGTGAATCAGAAGTTCCAGCATTATTTGTTGAAAGTTCAGTTGATGATCGTCCAATGAAGACCGTTTCTAAAGATGCCGGTGTTCCAATTTTTGCTAAAATCTTTACAGACTCTGTAGCTAACCCAGGTGAAGAAGGCGATAGCTACTACGCTATGATGAAATGGAATTTAGATAAAATTTCAGAAGGTTTAGCACAATAGTCAAATAAAATAGCTTCTCTCCCAAGTGGTCCATATTATGGGCCACTTTTTTTTGACTTCGTTTTAGGTGATAGATATAATAAATTCAGAAAGAGGTGTTCATTAAATGATTATTACAACAACGCAAATGATTCAAAATAAAGAAATTTTGGAATACAAAGGAATTGTATTTGGAGAAGTTATTACGGGAATTAATATTTTTAAAGATTTTGCAGCGGGAATCCGTAATGTATTGGGTGGAAGATCAAAAGGCTATGAAAATGAATTAATTGGAGCACGTGAAAAAGCAATTGAAGAGTTAGAAAAACGTGCGTTGAATATGGACGCTGATGCAGTAGTGGGATTGAAGTTTGATTATGAAGTATTAGGTGCAGATAATGGTATGCTATTAATTACATGTAGTGGTACAGCTGTTAAATTAAAATAAATAGAGAGCAGTCGATTGAACTGCTCCCTGTCAAGTAGACAGGTAAAAAATAAATTTTATGCACCTATGGTTTTTCATCCATAGGTGTTTTTTATGCTGGAATGGCTAACCCCATCTTTAAGGTGATTCGTTTAGTGTTAAAGAAATGAATATATTGATCAATATCTTTTGTTAAACTTTCAAATGTATCATATTTATTTAAATAATATAATTCTGATTTGAGCATGCCAAAAAAGTTTTCCATTGGACCATTATCGATACATTTTCCTACACGTGACATACTTTGAATGGCTTGGTGATCCTTAATAAATTGAG
>NZ_JAGN01000061.1 GCF_000526675.1 Atopobacter phocae ATCC BAA-285 | reverse complement strand
GGCCAATTTAAAAATCTAGACGTGGCCGCTAAACTGGGAAGTACGGAGTACTATCAGTACACGGTGAAAGAAGTCGGCGAGCGTGGGCAAGCGATTCAACACGCTAACAAATGGTATACCGTATCGTATGCAGGAGACATGACAACGGGCTATCAAATTGTCAACAAAGAAACACCAACAATTTTAGAAAAGCCAAAGAAAATATTGCCCAAAACCGGAGAAAGTTTTAATATCATATTATATGCAAGTGCGATAATATCGATAGGTGGACTACTAGTATCTTTTCAAAAGCAACCAACGAAAAAGTACAAAGTAAAATAAATCAACCTTTTATCAAATGGTGTTGATTAGTAGGTGAGGTAATCGAAAGATTGCTTCGCCTCTTTTTTTAAATAAAATATGGTGGAAGCGTTCGTATTTGTTATAAAGGCGTCTACCCTTTGTTTTGAAAGTATTAACCGTCGAAATCCGTTGAAATGGTTAAACCCCTAAATGAGAACATCCAGATATTAAGGTAACTTTAGTTGTGCTAGAAAGCAGTTTATGTGATGATTGTATTATAAAATTTGGTTAATTGAATAGTTGATCACATTCATCGTGGCTAACTTAAATAGATTGTTTAATCAGTAATCGTTGAAAGGGTGAATAGAGTGTTCTTTTTAGAAACATGGAAAGTCTTTTATAATCCCAAACATAAATATGAATTATTGAGTGTTATCTTTGGATTCGTCGTCTTGTTTACTTGTAAAAATGATATGTTTGTTAAATGGTCTTTTATGATTTTTATATTAGGTATGATATTAACCAGTTCGATTTTTCGTTTTATTATGGTAGATGAGAATTTTGTTACAAACGATATGAAGCGATTAAAAAAAGATAATGTGGCTGATTTTGTATTCAGCAAAAATATCTTTGTGCTAGTAGGTGTTTTAATGATTTTTTTACTAGTAACAATGGTTAACAGCTTTTTTATTCCCTCATTCTTTACGATTAGTTTCTTTCTCAAATTAATGATATATATACTCTTTACTTTAGGTTCTGAAATATTCTCTATATGGTTCATCATAAACCCATTAAGGCGTATGCATCGGGACTAAATAGAGAAACAATCGAAGATATTCAAGTCGGGTTAAAAGATTGGGTTAATAAAATTCCATCCTTAATTGTCATTTTGCTGTTTTCTATATTATTTTTTAAGGTGGGATTTGAACCTCAATTGTATCAAGCGGTTTGTTATTTTATTGTATGTATCATTACGTTAATTTACTTTATGAAATGGAAGCTTTCGAAGAAAAATAAAATAGAGTAAAAATTTTTAAAGGAGTTGATAGATATGGATGCATATAAAGCGCATGAATATTCAAGTGGTAATCAAAAAATGTTAAAAAAAGACAAGAAGTGTGGCTGCTTTTATTGCTTAGCAATATTTTCACCTGATGAAATATTTGAGTGGATAGGAAGTGGTCCCGATGCGACAGCAATCTGTCCTTACTGCAGTGTTGATTCAGTTTTGTCAGAGTCAGCAGGATATCCTTTAACGAGAGAATCATTAAAGGAAATGCATAAAATTTGGTTTGAATAATATATAAAATCCTATTTAAAATAAAAACCTGTTCAACTAACTCTTGGGATAACAATCTAAGAAAAGAGTGGCGAGCAGGTCTTTTTTATGGCATAGTATTGTTCCTCTTCCAAACAAAATATGGAAAAGGTATCTAGTATTTCTCAAAGTACTTCAGAATAATGATAAATTAAAATGGATTAATTTTTGAGCAGGAACGATTAAAAAATAGCCATAAATAGCCTAAATATTTAGATTAGGTCTTGCACTTTCTTTCAATTTAGTTAGACTATACGCAGATACAAAAAAATAATCGATTAAATTTCTTATATCAGGATAGGATATATAATTATTGATTATTTTAAGATGTTTAATAAAGTTATTTGAATGTAAAAAAACGAAAGAAAGGAAGAAAGTTTTCAATGAATAAAAATATCGATGAGTTAGCAAAAGAAATTATTAATCATATAGGTGGAGAGGATAATGTTTCGGAACTACGACATTGTATGACAAGATTACGTTTTATATTGAAAGATGAAGAAAAAGCAAATACAGACTATCTTAAAAATCATGAAGACATTGTGACGGTGGTTCAAAGTAGCGGACAATATCAAGTGGTCATCGGCAATCATGTCGCAAGTGTTTATCAAGCCATAATGAAACAGATGCGTTTGAATCAGAAAGACTCACAACATGAAATAAAAGAGCCAGCCAATATGAATTTAATCGATCGATTTATTGATTTGATTTCTAGTTTATTTTTACCGTTTATAGCCATTTTATCTGCAACAGGAATGATCAAAGGTCTTGTAGCTATTTTAGGAGCATTTGGATTAAATGCGCAAAATAGTGGCGTTTTCTCTGTGTTTAATGCAGCAGGAGATGCGTTCTTTCAGTTCTTACCTTTATTCTTAGCCGTAACAGCAGCAGAGAAATTTAAAATGAATCGCTATACCGCCCTAGCAATTGGAAGTGCGTTTGTCTATCCAAACCTGACTAAAATTGTTGAAGGCGATGTATTATATACATTATTTAAAAATACACCATTAGTATCAGATGTACATGCTACTTTTATGGGCTTACCAATCATTTTGCCACCGTCAGGAAGCTATTATTCAAGTGTTATTCCAATAATTATTGCTTTATGGTTTGCATCAAAAGTGGAGAAAAAAAGTCAAAGTATCATGCCAACTTCTTTAAATTCATTTTTAACGCCATTTTTTTACAATACTTATAACAGTACCATTATCTTTTATTGTAATTGGCCCAATTTCAACATGGATTGCTAGTTTGATTGGTTATGTTTTCCAAGCAACTTATAACATTAGCCCAACTCTTTTTGGTGCGATTTTAAGTGGATTTTGGCAAATTTTAGTGATGTTCGGGTTACATTGGAGTGTTGTTCCAATTGGATTAATTCAGTTGGCAGAAGAAGGAGCTACTCCTATTTTTGCATTTTCAGGTTTGACTAGTTTTGCGGTATTAGGTGTTTTATTAGCTGTCCTAGTAAAAACAAAGGATAAAAAATTAAAAGGATTAAGTATTCCAGCAAGTGTATCAGCGTTATTTGGAATTACTGAACCAGCTCTTTATGGGATATTATTACCAGTTCGTCGTACCTTTATCAATGCGTTGATAGCGAGTGCAATTGGTGGAGCATATACGGGCTATTTCAACGTAGTAGCGTATCGTTTAGGTGGATCGGGTATCTTTGCCTTACCAAGTTACATTCCAGATAGTGGTGAAATTAATGCAAACTTTTGGCACCGAATCATTACGTTTGTACTAGTTACAGCTATCGGTTTTATATTAACCATGATGACAGATATTTCAAAAGCAAAAACGCATAAAAAAGCATAATAATAGGAAATAGCGATATCAATAGAAATTCATTTTAAAAAGATAGTACAAGCTATAAGGCCAAATCATTGCATCAAAAGTAAATTGAAATGGATAAGAAAGGATAATCATATGAAACAAGTATTCCCTAAAGATTTTTTATGGGGTGGTGCGACAGCAGCCAATCAGTATGAAGGAGGCTATAACTTAGGCGGTAAAACGCTATCTACAGCGGATGTTTATACAGGGGGAAATAAATCGACGCCACGATATGTTACGTTTAAGGATGCGCAAGGGAAAATTGGCTATGCAACAAGATTGGAAGATATTCCAGAAGGTGCTACAGGATATGTAGTGGAAAACCAATATTATCCTAGTCATATAGCAACAGACTTTTATCATCATTGGAAAGAAGACATTCGATTATTTGCGGAGATGGGATTTAAAGCTTATCGTTTTTCGCTTAATTGGACGCGAATTTGCCCAGACGGAAAACTTGAAGTCAATCAAGAAGGGCTTGATTTTTACCATCAAGTTATTGATGAATTGATAAAATATCAAATTGAACCAGTTATTACATTAAATCATTTCGATATGCCACTTTATTTGGCAGATACGTATAATGGATGGGCTGGACGTGAGACGATAGAAAGTTTTTTATTTTTTTGTGAAACAGTCTATCATGCATTTAAGCATAAAGTGAAATATTGGATGACATTTAATGAAATCAATATATTAAATGGATATCCTAAATTGGGGATTCGTTTTCATGATGAGCAGACAGTGATGCAAGCGAAGCACCATGTATTTGTAGCTAGCGCTCAGGCGGTCATTTTAGGGCGACGAATTAATCCAGAATTTAAAATAGGAATGATGGTATGTTATTTACTTAATTATCTGCTAAACAGTCGACCAGAAAATGTCCTCGCATCATTACAATTTAATCGCGAAATGGAATTTTATATGGATGTTCAAGTCCATGGAGAATATCCGCATTATAAGATGAAAGAATTCGAACGCAAAAAAATTAAGATTGACATGGCACCGGATGATCTATCGATAATAAAGCAAGGAACGGTCGACTATATTGGACTCAGTTATTATATGACGTCCGTTTCAGATGTGGATTCGACAGAGCTTGATCGAGTAGTGGGAAATCAAATGACGGTTACTAAAAATCCATTCCTAAAAACATCAGATTGGGACTGGGCGGTGGATCCGCTAGGCTTACGCATTGGATTATCGAAAATATACGATCGCTATCGTTTACCTCTTTTTGTAGTAGAAAATGGTCTAGGGGCGTATGACACGGTCAATCAAGAAGGTCAAATTAATGATGACTATCGTATTGACTATTTAAAAGAACATATTGAAGCAATGAGAGATGCAATAGCGTTAGATGGAGTCGATTTAATGGGATACACACCTTGGGGCTGTATTGATTTAGTCTCTACAGGCACCGGTGAAGTTGAAAAAAGATATGGATTTATTCATGTTTGCTTAGACAATGAAGGCAACGGAGATATGCGAAGAAGTAAAAAGAAATCCTTTGAATGGTATCAACAAGTCATTCAATCTAATGGAACGAATTTAAGAGTCAAGTCCATAATCTTGTGTAAAAGTTTCTAGTACAATGTTCTATACTCTCTTACTGGTTAAACTTGATATACTTTCTTTTAGAACTGATCCATTCGTCATGCGTGTCCATCAGGACAGCACCAATTAAACGATTGGCTGACACACGATTGGGGAAAATACGAATAATCTTTTCTCTTCGGCGTACTTCTTGGTTCAATCGTTCAAGAAGATTAGTACTTTTTAAACGATTGTGACTCTTATCCATTACTGTGTATTGGAAGGCATCTTCGAAGCCATTATCTAAAGTCTCACAGGCTTTTGCATAGTTCCTTT
>NZ_JAGN01000060.1 GCF_000526675.1 Atopobacter phocae ATCC BAA-285 | reverse complement strand
CCGATTGAAGGATTAAACAACAAAATCAAGGTACTTAAGCGAACTGCTTATGGCTACCGTAATTATTCACACTTTAAAAATAGAATTTTATTAATGATGCGCTTATACGTGACCAATCAATCATCTACGTCTGTTTCTTTTTGACAATTTATCTAAAAATAAAACCAATCGAGTATTCATGCGTTTATAATAATTGTTGATCTGTAAAAAAAAGAGGAGAAGTAACCATACGGTTACCTCACCTTGTCATCAACCCTATTTGACAAAGAGCCACTTTTTCAAGTGTCTACTTTAGGGGGAGCATATCAATTGCGCCCTTTTTCATGTTTTTTGATTTTTTCTAAATTAATATAATATTAGAAAAATTAATAATGTGGGAGTATTACTCAAATTTTTGTTCTCTAGTTATTTTATTAGAAACTTTTTAATTTCTCTTCGAATCTATCTAATTGATTTCGTTGCATTGCATAGAATAGATAAAAATCTCTATCTTCATATGGTACATATGAATTAAAAGAACTATTAAATGCTTTTAAATTTCTATAATTATGAAGGAATTCATCATTTGAAGAACCACCATTATAAAAAATTTCACTATATTTCCATTCTAATATTAATCCATCTACTGCAATATTTAAAAAACGGATTTCTTTTTCGTCAGTTGCATGCTGAATTTTTAATTTTAGTAAATCTAATTTGTCCCAATTTTTATTTGTTTTACTAAAAAAATTGTCTAACCTTTGAATATATTTTTCTTTTCTTTTTTCAAGGTTTAATTTTGTTTTTTTAAACATAAGTAATGGACTACCTGTTTCGTATCGATTGACTGTCTGAGAAGCATCTGCTACTACTGGTTTACTCCCAACTAAGGCACACCCTAAGATACATATAGTTGCTCCTAAGCTAACTGAATTTTTAAATGTTTTTTCCATAACATTCCTCCATTTGTATGATTAATTTACTAAATAAATATATATTAATAATTTCAAAAAGTCAATATATTACTTTTAAAAAATACATTATACAAATATTATGTTGTATTCATTAAAATTTAACTTTTATTAATAGTTTATTGTAATAAATTAATCTATTTCTTTATTTAATTTAAATTGGTAAATTATAAGGTTTATTTATCATCCACGACGATAAATGCTTGTTACTCTCATTTTACTATGCAATTGTATTCATAAGGATTATAATAAACTGTTTCATATATTTTAAGAATAGCATTAAAGCCATTGTATTGATTTCTTAGTTTAATATGAAATAAATAAATTTTTCATCATCATATTGTATTAAAATTAAACGATTAAGTAAGTCCGTTAGCAATATTTCACTCTAATGTAATTGATTCAATCATTCAAGAAGATTGGTGCTTTTTAATCGATTGTAACTTTTACCCATTATGGTGTATTGAAAGGCACCTTCAAAACCATTATCTAAAGTTTTACAGGCTTTTGTATAGTTCTTTCAATCGATATAGTTAGTAATCAGTCGATTTTTAGCGTCTCGTGCCAAGTTAATATCGGTTACCATCATCGGTCATTAGATAAAGATAATGAGTGGCTGAGAGCGAATAGTTCTGCCACTCATTGACCATTGGGTCTAATTGTTCAGTTAGAACAGAAAAAAATTTTAACACAGATTTTCTGCAAAGCTCCTCACCAATTTTAGAGACTTTACGCGCAGAAATGCTTGAAACATACATCTCAAGCATAGAAGCAAGCAGTGTTTTCTCATAATATTGGTAACGCTCAAACGCCGTCGGTAAAAAATCACTATCACGAGTTCTTGGTACCTTTAAGCGAAGTGTGCCTACCTGAGTTGTAAAGTCTCGTTCATAGTTATCGGCCGGGATATATTCTGTTTGTTGATTTTCCATCAACTGGTTAAACACGGTTGTCAAAATGTTTTTCGAGATATCATCTTTCAACGAATGTTCAATCATGCTTTGAATCTCTTTTTTTTTTCAATGTAAAATGTACTTGGATCATGTAAAATCCTCCTGGGTATGTTTTGTGGTAAAAACATTGTACCTTAAAAGGAGCTTTATATGACCTTTTATTTTTCACACAATTATATGGACTTTATCAATTAAGTGATTAAAAAAATTTGAATATACTTAATTATTAAGGACCGATATTGTTAAATATAGATCATATAAGTAAATTGCAAATAAAATATATGAACTAATTAATAAAGCATATGTTATAAAATAATATGATAAACAATATTTTTTACTTATATTTTTTTGAGATGATTTCTTTCCTGTTTCCCCTTCTAATAAGAACTTCCAAGATAGATTATAATGTTTTTGAAGATATTGAAGAAGGACATATAACATAACAAAGGCTATTAAAAGAATTAAAAAATTTAAAAGCAAAGTACCGAATGCTTGAAATTTTTCAATACTATCTTGCACTCCTGGATTATCAAAATATAAACTACTTATTGTCGATATGAAATTATTTAACACATGGACAATCATCGTTGTATATATTTTTTTGGTACAACAATAAATCAATCCAAAGAGTAACCCATAAATTAATGCTGAAGGGATTTGATCAATTGTAGCATGCATAAAACTAAACATTAAACTAGAAATTACAATTGCGAACAAAGGCGAAAAATTTAAAAGATAATGAGTTATAGTTTCCCTATATATAAATTCTTCAGCTAATGGTCCTATGACAAAAGCATATAAAAGCATTCCCATTTGTACTGTTTGACCAACATTCTCTTTAGATGACATAGCTGGATAAAAAGTATATCCCAATTGATTCATCAAAACTTCATAACCGTTAGCGAATATTCCCGCTGAATAATTGAATGTTAATCCAACTATCAATACTAATAAAATTAATTTCCAATCAAGATCTTTTTTTAAATCTAGTTTCTGAAACACCATCTTATTTTTCCAATAAAAAATGTACGTAACCAATAATTGTAAAAATATACAAACAATTGATATATATCCGCTATAATTTAATGATAAATCATGTTGTGATATCGAAATCCCCAAAAAATTTGTCATTATACTACTGATGATAAAAGTTACTTTAGTATAAGAATGCACTAAAACCAAATAAGAAACTATCGCAAAAAGATTAATCTTAAATAAATTTCTTCGAATTTCATTTTTTTGTAAAATCATTTGTTAACCTCCATTTTAAAGATGAAATTATTATAGCACTCTGTTTAAATATAGTAAATAATAATTTTATTTGTCGGGCAATACAATTGTTTTAATTGCTAGCTATAAATTATAGAATCCTTATTTTATCTTTTGATCTAAAAATGAGGCGAAGTAACCATGCGGTTACCTCACCTCGTCATCAACACTATTTGACAAAAAGCCAAAACTCCCTCCTATAATAGTTTTACTTTTTCAAGCGACTACTTTGGAGAGAGCATATCATATTAAAATCTATTTGATTATTTAAATTTTTGTTTAAAGTTCGGTAATGATAATCCGATTCCTGATAAAATGGCTAAAATCGCAGCACCTAATGACACTACTTCACCTGTTTGAGGCAATTTAGCTGCTTGTTTATGATTATTATCTGCAATGTTATTTGATGCTTTTGAAGTTTTTAATTCGTTTGTTGTACTTATTTGTTTTTTCTCTGGAATCATCGGTACATTTTGTTTCAATTCTTCTTGTTTAATTTCAATATGTTCTTTTCCAAGCATTTCTGACTTTAGCTGGTTTTTAGTATTCATGTTCTTTTTAATTTTTAGTGTGTCAAATTTTGGCACGAAAGTGTTTTTATCATTTGGTTTTGGAACGCTTAAATTATTCTCTTTTTTTACCTTTTCTTGATTGTTCTCTTCGTGTTTAGGATTAATTGGTGTATATTTTTTTCTTTTAAATTTTCTGTTTTCTTGGTATCCTGATGCTTCGATTCATTTTTAGGTATATTTAATATGTTTCTTTTTTCTTTTGGACTTGCTTGAATTTTCTCTTCATACTTAGGCGAAATTGGTTTAAACTCTTCACGCCTAAGCATTTCTTCTTGTTTATCTTCTATTTTTTCTTCTTGTTTAGGTACATTCAATTGATTATTATCTTCATTTGGAATTAATGGTGTATTATTTTGTTTGTTGAAATTTTTATCTTCTACTTTTATTTTCTCTAAAGGTTGAAGAGCTGCTTTAATTTTTTGAATATTATATAATCCCTCTACTTTTGCTTGTTCTACATCATTATTTGATTCAGCTTCATCAATTGCAATAATAGCTTTGCTAACTTCAGTATTTAATGCATATTTTGCATTATCTTTTTGCACCGTTGTTACGTCTTGTTCTAAGTCAATACTTTCATTTGTATATTTTTTTTGATTTTCAATCGATGTTTTAGCATTTAGTTTTATGATAGCTGGTTTTTTTAATTCAGAAAAAGTCTCATCAATTTCATCTACTATTATTTTTAAATTATCTTTTTGCTGACTTTGTTTAACTTCTGTTATTTTACCTTCAATATAATCAATAATTTCTATTTCTATCTCTTTTTTTTCTTCCGTCGTATATCTTTTATCATATTTAAAAGCTTGTATTTTTTCATTTTTTCTTTGTTTGATCTCTTTTAGTGCTTTTTCTTGTGTATATTCAGTTTGACTTTCATTTAAGTTTGATACAGTTTCTTGTGCTGGTTCGCTCGCTTGAATGTGTAAGGAGTGAGATTCCAATATGGTTAATCCAATCAAACAAGATGCTACTCCTATACTTAATTTTCTAATAGTGTACTTAGGTTGATTTTGTTGATTTTTTTTCATTTTATCCCTCCGAGTTATCTTTTTTAATTACTTCATTTTTGAATCTTAATAAAATATATACTTTTCATATTCATTAGTCAATATTTATACTAAAACAATATTTTAATACTTATAATTGATATGTGATGAGGCTGGGACAAAAGGATAAAGTCCATATAATTGTGTAAAAGATAAAAGGTCATATAAAGCTCCTTTTACGGTACAATGTTTTTACCAGAAAACATACCCAAGAGGACTTTATATGACCCAAGTACATTTTACACTGAATAGCGAAGAGGTTCAAAGCATTATTGAACATTCGGTAAAAGATGATGTGTCTAAAAACATTTTGACAACAGTGTTCAACCAGTTGATGGAAAATCAGCGAACAGAATATATCCAGGCTGATGACTATGAACGATCCGAAAGTCGTCAGAGTCAAAGAAATGGCTATTATGAACGAGACTTTACAACGCGGGTAGGCACACTTCGCTTAAAGGTGCCAAGAACGCGTGATGGCGATTTTTCACCGACGGTGTTTGAGCGTTACCAACGGAATGAAA
>NZ_JAGN01000059.1 GCF_000526675.1 Atopobacter phocae ATCC BAA-285 | reverse complement strand
CGATTACCATTGATATGTACCGTCCTTACATCGATTTAATTAAAAAGACTTTTCCAAAAGCTCAGATTATTATCGACAAATTTCATTTGATTCAAGCTTTAAATCGTGAATTAAATCGTACACGATTTCGTGTAATGAATACCTTCTGAACAAAAAACAAATGCCTTTATAACAAGCATAAACGCTACTGGCGCCTTCTATTGATGCCAAGGAATCAGCTTCGTTATGAAACATACCAACCCTACCGACTATTCGACTGGCTGACACACACGAGTGGTATTGTTGATTACCTCTTGGAATCTAGCAATGAATTAAAAATGACTGATGAGATGATTCACCAGCTAAGAGAATCGCTTGAAGACCTTCGATTCGGCCGATTTGAACATGGGGTCAATTATGGTCTAACATTGGCCCTACCCAAATCATTAAAGACCGTTTTAAGAACATTTAAACACTATCACACGTATATTCAAAACACCTTTACTTATCCTCAATTAACTAATGGGTCGATTGAAGGATTAAACAACAAAATTAAGGGACTTAAGCAAAATGCTTATGGCTACCGTAATTATTCACACTTTAAAAATAGAATTTTATTAATGATGCGTTTATATGCGCCAAATCGCTCGTCCAAAATTGCTGCTTCTTAACACTGATTTTGAATACAATCGATCCAATCATTTGCTTATTTTATCTTTTGATCTAAAAAAAGAGGCGAAGTAACCATACGGTTACCTCACCTCGTCATCAACCCTATTTGACAAAGAGCCACTGAAGCTAAGAATAAATTGATGACTGAGTAACTCGAAAAACGGATAGAGCAGTTTAAGGAGGTTAAGAGACCAAAAACGGATAACGCACCAATTTTAGTGCGTTATCCGTTTTGTGCTATAATGAAAGTAACTAATAGGAGGTCACTAGCTATGATTGGAGAAAATATTAAATCCTTACGAAAAATGCATGATTTGACACAACCAGAGTTTGCTAAGATAGTGGGGATTTCACGTAATAGCCTTAGCCGTTATGAAAATGGGACAAATTCTGTTTCGATAGAACTCATTGATCGAATTTGTCAGAAATTCAACGTGTCTTATGTCGATATTGTAGGAGAAGAGAAGAGAAGATGTTAACACCTGCAGAAGATTATCAATTGACGCTGAAAATAGAAGTCATCAAAGAGCGTGGCGCAGCGATTTTATCCCAACTTTATCGCTATCAAGATAGTCAAGGAGTCGCTTTTGACGATGAGACCAATCCTTGGATTTTGATGAGTGATGATTTGTCAAGCCTTATCAATACTAAGATTTACCTTGTCGATACTTTTGATGAAGTGGAGCGCTATAATGGTTATTTGGATGGTATTGAGCGCATGTTGGAGCTTGCTCGTCATCAGGTGGAGGTTTAATGAGGTTAGAAGAATTTAGTCAAGATGACTTTGACTTAGCCTTAAAACGGACCGTTCGTTCTTTAACTCGTGGTAAAGAGACATTAGTTAACTCAAAGGCAATTTTACTTGGCGGGCAAAGCGGAGCAGGAAAAACAACGATACACCGTATTAAGCAGAAAGAGTTCCAAGGTAATATCATCATTATTGACGGTGACAGCTACCGCTCTTTACAGCCGAATTATCTGGCTTTGCAAGAAGTATACGGAAAAGATAGCGTGGATTATACCAAAGGTTTTCCAGTAAAAATGATGGAACATCTTTTAGATGAGCTAAATAAACAAGGTTATCATTTGTTAATCGAAGGAACTTTGAGAACGATAGAAGTTCCACGAAAAACAGCTCGGCTATTGACATCAAGAGGCTACCAAGTATCATTGGCATTGATTGCGACAAAACCAGAGTTGTCTTATTTAAGCACGCTTATCCGCTATGAGGAGCTTTTTGACTTAGAATCAATTCAAGCTAGAGCAACGTCTAAAGAGCATCATGATGACATTGTGGAGCATTAAGTTGATAACTTACGTGAGTTAGAAACTGATAAACTCTTTGACCAGATTCAAATATATCAGTGAGATAGAACATGTGTCTATGATTCTGAAATTGGTGATAGTTCAGCTGTAGATGTTCTACAAAAATACCTCTTCGGAAAATGGAGCAAGGCGGAGGAAAAGATGATAGAGGTAGGGTAGGAACGGTTAAGAAGATGCAAGAATTGAAGTAGAAGTATAACATTACTTAAGTGGTTACTAGTTTAATTGGAGGTCACATTAATGTCAATTTATCACTTTTATCAAGGAAAAGATGAAAACGAAGGATTAGATTTAGAGCAACAAAAACAAAATATTTCTAGTTTTATCAAAGCACAATTTTCCGCTGAAAATTTGGTGTTTTTTATTGGTTCAGGTTGTTCTGTACCGGCAATCCCGCTTATGTCACAGACAATGAAAACTATAATTGGAAAATATGATGATATATTATGTGTAATAAAAATTTTTTTGGATACGAAGAACGTCAACTTATTAATAAATAGTATTGATGATAAAGAGATTCTTAAGGAAGTGATTGTACAATTATGTGAAAGCCATAGTTTGGAAACAATTGCAGATTTATATAATCATATTATTCAGAATCAGCTGTTGGATAAGGAAAAATTGTTAGAGATTTATGAAAATTTTTGTAGTTCTTTCTCCGATATAGAATCTCTTTTAAACTGGATACAGAATGGCTTAAACTTTAGTCCTAATAACGAACAATTACTAAATGCTTTTCAAATTTTAAAAGATGAATTTATAGCTTCTATTCCTATATTAGCTTCGGACTCATATAAGGGAGATGTTTTTCAAACTTACGCTGATTTCTATAAAATTGTTTTTTCAAATCGTACTGAAGGAAGTTCAAAAATTTCGGTTTTCACAACGAATTATGACCTTTTTAATGAATACAGTTTGGAAGCCAACAATATAGTCTATACAACAGGTTTCCCCTCTACTTTAGCTAAGAGATTTGATATAAATCAATTTAAATTTAGGCTAGTAGATGATACTAACAGATACAAAGACAAATGGCAACCGGTCTTTAAAGAAGCGAATTTATATAAGATTCACGGATCGATAAACTGGATTAGTGGGGAAGATGGATTTTTATATCAGTCAAATTCTAAAGTAACGGATGATGATGTCGTGGTTATTTATCCTACTATGTTGAAACACAAAGAGACAGCCCAAGCTCCTTATTCTGAATTATTTAGAGAATTCTCGAACTGTTTGCAAAAGAAAAATACAACTTTGATTGTTATGGGATATGGTTTTTCAGACGAACATATTAATACAATTATTTCACAAAATTTAAAGAATCAAGATTTTAATCTGATAATTTTTGGGAATAAAAATGAAAGTAAGTTAAACGATTTTTATGAAGAATTTAAAAATAGAGATTTACATCTAATTGGTGGTCAATTTGATAATAAAAATGCTCACCACTTCAATGTGATATCGGAAGACTTCTTGAATTATCAGAAACAAGTTTTGAGTGATGTAGAGGAGGACAATAATGAATAGTATTGGTAAGGTCGTCAGTGTTTCTTATAATAGATTGATTTTTGAAGTTAGTGATTTTGAAAAATTAAATTATAATTTCAAAGGGCAAATTTATCTTGCTAAAGGAGTTATTGATTATGTAACAATAAAAAATCGTTTTGATGAAAGATTTATTTATCAGGTTGTAAAAGTTTCTGATAAAGAGCTTCCATTATCGACTGATGAATCCGCAAAGTTTAGTTATTCAGGAAACTTCGAATGTGTTCCGATAGGTATGATAAAGAATGATTTTGTTGATTTTAATTTAAAGAAGTATCCATTTTTGCAAGATAAAGTTTATTTAACAACTCTTGAAGAATTCAACATTATTTTCAATGAAAATAAACTCAAACACAGTCTTTCGCTTGGCATGATTGAAGAAAGATATGTTGCTAAAATTGATCCTAATAAACTGTTGACACATCATGGTGCTATATTAGGTAACACAGGTTCAGGAAAGTCTACTACTGTACGTAAAATTATTTCAGAAATAAATAAGATAGATTCAGATAATTTAAGATTACATATTTTTGATGTCCATGATGAATATGGTCGATTATCAGATATGGAAGTTATTAATGTCTTGAAAGATTATGGTATAAATATATTAAACTTGGGACATCAGGATTGGTTGAACTTGGTTAAACCTTCAGAATTAGTTCAACTACCTATTATTGAGATGGCTTTAAAAATTGCTAATTGTTTGTTGACAGAAGCTATAGATGAATCTTGGTTGAAATGTTTCATTGCTTATAATCTTTATACTAATCAGCAAACTGATGCAGTGACGAAAAGGACTAAAATTATTGGCATTTTAAATGGTACTGGTATAGACACTTCTAAGTATAGTCCTCAGTTTGGAAATTTTTCTCCAGTATATGAAAAAAAGTTTCTAGATGATTTACTAAAAGCTACAAATGGAGAAGTTGAGTATAGCTATTTAAGCTTCAAAATTGAAAAAGCTAACTATCAAGTGGATAGCTTTGAAAATTTACTTATCGCTTTAAATTATGTATTTCTTCTCGAAGAAAGTAAAGGCAATAGCCAAGCACGTGCATATTCAGGTACTCTTGAAACTCGAATAAAAAATATACAGACACGATATTCTAAAGTTTTTGAAAATGAGGAAAAGTGTGTTAATTCGAAAGCTGTTGTATATGCGGTATCTGAAATGGATGATGATTTACTTTTATTCTTTACAACCTACGTTTTAAAGAAAGAATTTTCTAAGAATAAAAGTTTAGCTCTACAGCAAAGAGTGGTAAATGTATTTATTTTGGAGGAAGCACACCGTTATATATCGAAAATAAAAGAGAACAGCCAATTTCATGAAGTAGAAGTATTTAAGAAGATTGCACGAGAAGGGAGAAAGTTTGGGTGTTTCTTATTGCTGTCTAGTCAGAGACCTAGTGAACTTTCATCAACAGTTTTATCACAATGTAACAACTATATTATTCATCGAATTAAAAATAATGTTGATTTAGAATATCTTCTACAAACAATCCCATATATAAATAAAAACCAGTTATCTAGATTTTCTTATTTACCAACTGGAACGGCTTTTCTTGTGGGAGAGCTATTCCCGATACCAGTTGAAGTAGAAGTTTTTGAAGAATCCCTTTCAAATGTGACTACTACCCCTCAAGTAATTTTTAAATGAGAAAATGTGTTTTTTCGAGAGAGGCCTGACTCTCTCTTTTTTTTTTACCCTCAATTTTAATAATGTGATAACTTTTCTAAATCATCTTTGTTATCCTTATATCATTCCTAAGAAAATCAAGTCTTGATTTTTTACTGGGGGATTTGGGGTATTGTGACCACAATACCTGAACTCGCAAAGACCGAACAAGGGCTTTAGGAAATTTCCCGTATAACAGACGGGGTCGGGTCTTACCCGAGAAAGGATGAAAGTGAGGGAAAAAGATGTTTGAACAGTACCGTGACATTCGAAAAGAGGTAAATTTAACCGTAGATGAACTAAAACAGATTGATAATATGATGGAGGTTGATAAGTATCGTCACTTTTCATCATTTGTGAGATACAAAATTTGATAAAGTCCATATAATTGTGTAAAAGATAAAAGGTCATATAAAGCTCCTTTTACGGTACAATGTTTTTACCACAAAACATACCTAGGAGGACTTTA
>NZ_JAGN01000058.1 GCF_000526675.1 Atopobacter phocae ATCC BAA-285 | reverse complement strand
TAACATTGCCCCTTCCCAAATCATTAAAGACCGTTTTAAGAACATTTAAACACTATAACACGTATATTCAAAATACCTTCATTTATCCTCAATTAACTAATGGGCCGATTGAAGGATTAAACAACAAAATTAAGGTACTTAAGCGAAATGCGTATGGCTACCGTAATTATTCACACTTTAAAAATAGAATTTTATTAATGATGCGTTTATATGCGCCAAATCATTCGTCCAAAATCGCTGCTTCTTAACACTGATTTTGAATACAATCGATCCAATCATTTGCTTATTTTATCTTTTGACCTAAAAAAAGAGGCGAAGTAACCGTATGGTTACCTCACCTCGGCATCAACCCTATTTGACAAAGAGCCCCCTATTTAACAGAACGCAAAAAACCTACCAATTGAATTGGTAGGTTTTTTGAAGAATATTTCAAAATGATTATTTAAGAGTAATTGTTGCTCCAACTTCTTCAAGTTTAGCTTTCATTTCTTCTGCTTCTTCTTTAGATACGCCTTCTTTAAGCATTCCAGGTGCGCCATCAACTAAAGCTTTAGCTTCTTTCAAGCCTAAACCTGTCATTTCACGAACTGCTTTGATAACTTTGATTTTTGAATCGCCAGCTGAAGTTAATTCAACGTCAAATTCTGTTTGTTCTGCGGCACCAGCATCTGCTGCTCCACCTGCAACTGCTACAGGAGCTGCTGCTGTAACACCAAATTCTTCTTCGATTGCTTTAACTAATTCGTTAAGTTCTGTAACTTTTGCTTCTTTAATATCAGCAATAATTTGTTCAATATTTAAAGCCATTTTTATTTCCTCCATTTATATGTATTGTGGTCTTATGCCACTTTGATCGTATTTGTTGTGATGACTATGCTGCAATTAAGCTGCATCTTCTTCGTTTTGTTCTGCAACGGCTTTGACTGCCAATGCTGTGTTGCGGATTGGTGCTTGCAATACTGATAATAGCATTGAAAGTAGTCCTTCGCGACTTGGTAGTGTTGCGATTTCGTTGATTTCTTCAACGCTTGTTACTTTACCTTCGATTACTCCACCTTTAATTTCTAAAGCTTCTGCTTCTTTTGCAAAGTTAGCAACAATTTTAGCTGGAGCTACAACGTCTTCTTTACCAAACACAACAGCTGTTGGTCCAACAAAAACTTCGTTTAACTCTTCTAAACCTGCTTTTTCAGCAGCACGACGTGAAATCGTGTTTTTGATAACGCTCATTTCAATATCTGCGTCACGTAATTGTTTACGTAATTCAGTTACTTGTGCAACTGTTAATCCTAAGTAATCTACAACTAGAACACTTCCTGATTCGCTCATACGAGTAGCTAAATCATCAACTAACAATTGTTTCTTTTGAATGGCTTGTTCGCTCATTTATTTCACCTCCATGCAATCAATTGAATAGAGTCTACTAAAAAACTCTATGCCGGAAGACATAGAGATATAACGTAATCATCATATACTCCCTCGGTAGGATTATTAAGGTTGCCCCCCTACTGTCTTCGGTAGAAACTATTTCTTAACCGATTGTACCAATATTGATACAACCGGTCAAGAAGTTTATTTAATTTTTTATAGTGAGCTAATATCCACTTTAACGCCAGGTCCAAATGTTGATGAAATTGTCAAGCTTTGAACGTATTTACCTTTAACTGTAGCTGGACGTAAACGAACAACTAATTCATGGAAAGCTTTTAAGTTTTCCACTAATTTTTCTGAGTCAAAAGATACTTTACCTACAGAGATTTGCACGTTGCCGGCTTTATCTGTACGGTAAGTTACTTTACCAGCTTTAATTTCTTCAACAGCTTTTTTAACATCCATTGTTACTGTTCCAGTTTTAGGGTTTGGCATTAAGCCTTTTGGTCCAAGAACACGTCCTAAACGACCAACTAATCCCATCATGTCTGGTGTTGCAACAACAACGTCAAAATCAAACCAACCGTCTTGGATTTTTTCAGCTAATTCTGCTTCACCAACATAGTCAGCGCCTGCAGCTTCAGCTTCTTTAGCTTTTTCACCACGTGCAAATACTAATACGCGTTGTGTTTTACCAGTTCCATTAGGTAAAACCATTGCACCACGTAATTGTTGATCTGCTTTACGTGTATCTAAGTTTAAACGGTATGCCACATCAATTGATGCGTCAAATTTAGCGAAGTCTAATTCTTTTACTAATGCCACAGCTTCGTTAATTGAGTATAGCTTTCCAGCTTCAATTTTTTTTGCAGCATCGATATATTTTTTACTCTTTTTAGCCAATTTGTATTCCTCCTATTTTGTGGTTTTAACGGGTAAACCTCCCACTGAAAGCTCTGGATGGGTGCATCCTTGGCTTGAGCTCTCTCACGTGGAAGCGGCAGTTAGCGTTTAGTTTTCAACAGTGATTCCCATTGAACGAGCTGTTCCTTCAACAATACGCATAGCAGCTTCAACGTTTGCTGCGTTTAAGTCAGGCATTTTCATTTCAGCAATTTCACGTACTTGGTCACTAGTAATTTTAGCAACTTTCTTCACGTTTGGTTCGCCAGAACCTTTTTCTACTTTAGCTGCTTTCTTTAATAAATCTGCAGCTGGTGGTGTTTTAGTTACGAAGTCGAATGAACGGTCTTCATAAACACTAATAACAACCGGAATAATGTAACCAGTTTGATCTTGTGTACGTGCATTAAATTCTTTAGTAAACGCCATAATGTTAACTTGCGCTTGACCTAATGCTGGACCAACTGGGGGTGCAGGACTTGCCTTACCTGCAGGAATTTGTAACTTAACAATTTTCACAACTTTTTTAGCCACGAAACCTACCTCCTTGTTTTGTTCGTGATGTGGTTAACGGGGATATTAGATTTCCCTCCCACACATGTTCATTAGGCTGATTGCTGTAGTATTTTTTCTTGTTATGACGACTCATAACAAGGGGCCATACTACTCATGTCCTAACGTACCAAGCCATTCTATCATACCTTTATAATTCAATCAACTATTATTTATTGCTTTTAACGAGAAATTTATTAGTGGATTAATTCGATTTTTTTATTTGATAGAATTCTACTTCTGTAATTGTTTCTCGCCCAAACATTTCGATGGATACTTGGACAGTTTGTTTATCATCATTTTTCTCAACAACTGGTCCTTCTAGCCCTTCAAATGCACCTTCTGTAATGACCACTAAATCACCCACATGAACATCAATTTCTACTCGTGGCGCATCTTTGCCCATTCGACGTAAAATGAAATCGATTTCTTCGTCTAATAGTGGCGCTGGTTTACTTCCCGCACCGTGTGATCCGACAAACCCTGTTACACCCGGCGTATTTCGCACAATATACCACGCTTCGTCTGACATGATCATTTGTACTAATACATACCCTGGGAATGTTTTCTTTGTTTTTGAATGCGCTTTCCCATCTTTCACTTCCACTTCTTCATCTTCAGGAACGATTACATCAAAAATATTATTTTCCATCCCCATACTTTGCGTACGTAACATAAGATTTTCTTTCACTTTGTTTTCGTAACCGGAATAAGTATGCAGTACGTACCATTCTTTTCCTGTTTCAATTGTTTCCATTATTGTCTTCCTCTTTTCTATTATTTTGTCTATTAAATGTTTACAATTTTACCCAAAATAAAAAAACCTTTTGTGTCCAAAGGTTTTTTAACTATTTCTATTATAGCACGTTGACACGAAGCGTCTACCTTTTAATGAATGAAACGTGTTAAAAGTTCATCTAATCCAAAATCAACTGCTGCAAAATATACACCGAAAATAATTACAGTTGATACGACTGTCCACGTATATTTATTAACATCCGGCCCAGAAGTCCAAGTAGTTTGTTTCATTTCATGCATTACACCTTTTAAAAATCTCATGTAAATTAATACCTCATTTCTTTTAACATTAATCAATTATTTATTATTTTGTTTCTTTATGAAGAGTATGTTTGCCACAGTAACGGCAAAACTTTTTAACTGCTAATCGTTCTTGTCCTGCTTGACTAGGTTTAGTTGTATAGTTGCGTTGTCCACATTCGGTACAAGCTAACCCAACCTTTCTTACATTTGCCATAATAGCTCTCCTTTAACTCGTTCATGTTTTATTTTAATCCATTACACAATAATACGCAACATGAGTTTTCTAATATTATGATGTTAACAGAGATGTGTCAAACAGTCAATTAGACCTATGCATTAAAAAATACATTTTTTCTTTTTCTTAATTATTTGAAGGCCTTATTTGACATGGAACAAAAAAAGAATTGAATGCATTTCTGCTTCAATTCTTTTATTAATCTCTTATTAAAGTATAGCCTCTTTTTCACTTGTTAATATTTGAGCACCTGAATAATAGTATGTACCTGCATTATCTTTTTGAACATGAATACCTAAGGCTTCATTAGTATAATCTTCTGTCATCATATTTTTATAATGACCTGATGAATTTTTCCATTGTGTAAACATACGCTCAGCAACTTCTTCTTCAGCTAACTTCGTGAATGATCCAAAATACAAAATATTTTCTCCAGAATTATATACTGTGTACAACTCATCTACCGTTCTGAAATCAGTTCCATCAGGACGTTTGTGATCAAAAGTTCCGCCATTTGGTCTAACTTCAAAAGCTCTAGTATTTACAGAATCATCAAAATATTCTGAGTATTTCAACGAACTGATACCTTTACTATTACGCTCTTCATTTACCAAATCACCAAACATTTCTCTAACATTATCCAAATTTATTCCTGTAATAGGCTCTATTTTTTCTACAGTACTCTCTTTTGTACCTACTTCAACTTGAGCTACAGATGCATTTTTTATTCTCTCTTTATTTGTCACTGTTGTTTTAACTAGTTTTCCATCTAAAAAATCTTGTTGTTCTGTCACTTTATACATTCCATCTATGCCTTCAACTACTGTATGTCTATAACCTACATCTTTGTTATCATTATATATAAATTCTACTTGATGCGGTATAGCTTGTTGACGTGTAATAGTTTTGGTTGATTTTACTTTTGGTGTTTCAACTACAGCTTTTTTTGTTCCAATGACAATGATAGTATTTTTCGGATCTGTTACTTGCTCATTAGTTATACGACGATTAATTTCAATATTATTCACATCGTACTCTACTTCATAGGTGATAACTCGTTTACCATCTTCACCGATTTGCGTAATTTCCTTATATCCTTCATCCTTAGATGCATCTTCAATAATTTCTTTACCGTGTAATATTTCAACCACTTCTGTTAATTGCTTCTTATAACCTACTAACTCTTTTGTTCCATGTCTTTCTATTCGATCAACAGCAGAAACTTCTGTCACTATAATTGGTCCTGTCACTTTAACAATTACATCATTTTCCAAAGTATTAGTTGTTTCTTTTACAAGATATCCTGGCTTGCCTATTTCTTCAATTACTACTACACCTTTTTCTAAAGTGTTATCATAAATCACTACAGTGCCAGGGTTCAATATAACGTTCTCTTTATCTATTTTAGTTGTAATTACTTTGTTTTCTCCCGTTTCAGTATCTGTTACTTCTTCTGAGTGCTCCTCAGTCGATCCTTCAACAGGGGTTCTCGTACCTTCTGTTACTTCTTCTCCTGTTTGCCCATCATAAGACTCTTCTTTGTCTTCTTCACTTATGACGCCAGGTAATTCTATCGCCGGTGCAGTTTCTTTTGGTG
>NZ_JAGN01000057.1 GCF_000526675.1 Atopobacter phocae ATCC BAA-285 | reverse complement strand
CAATCGGTTAATTGGCGCTGTCCTGATGGACACACATGACGAATGGCTCAGTTCTACAAGAAAGTATATCAAGTTTAACCAGTAAGAGAGTATAGAACATTGTATAGTATTTTACACAAGATTATGGACTTGACTCAAACTTACTAATTAAAATAGTTAGATATTAATATTTATACTTTAATCAAATGATTATTAGATAAAATACATAAAATTGTACTCAAAATAAAAATTATATAGAAATTCTCGTGTTTATTTCCTTCGAAATAATCGATTTAAATATGACATGAATTATGGACTGAATTTGATTATTCCAAAGTGCTTAAAGCGGTCTTAATAACATTTAAACGCTATATCCTCATAATCAAAACACCTTAACTAATCCTTCAATTGAAGGAGCAAACACCATCATCAAAGTACATAATCAAAACACTTATAATTATTGTAAGCATTCATATTTTAAAAATAGAATTTTATTCACCATGCTCTTGTATGTATCAAATCAATAATCGTAACATGTTGCGTTCTAACAATTTATCATGTATAAGAATCAACTATTCCCTTATTTACTCTATCTTTTAATTTATAAAAAAGAAGGTGAAGTAATCCTTCTGTTACTTCACCTTCTCAATCATTCAATTTAACTAAGCGCACTAATTTTTCATTCACCCATGATATAAAATTATGCGTTTAACTTTTATTTTATTATTTACTTAATACTTTGATGATTTCTTCATGCTCTGGGTATTGCTCGATCAAGTCACTGTAACTAAATAACTCAAAATCTTCATATTCAAATCCCGGTGATACCATACAGGATACCAGCGAAAAACCCTTGTCGACGGTTGATCCGAATATGGTCCCTTTAGGCACACGATATTGTAAAACTTGGCCATTCGTAACATGTAAACCTAAAATAACTTGTGTATAAACGCCATCTGGTGAGATCATATGAACAGTTAATGGTTGGCCATCATGATAGTACCATATCTCATCCGCTGTTAATCGATGAAAATGCGATGGGTTTTCTTTTTTCAACAGAAAATATATACTGGTGAAAAGAGCCCGTTCTTTTCCCTTTCCTTTTATCTTATCCTGCGATTTTTCAACTTCACAAAAATAGCCACCTTCCGGATGAGCTTTCATGTTTAAAGTGTTGATCCATTCTTCCGCTGATTGCCCCATAATAATCCCCTCACACTGGTTTTTTGTTTAATATAAAAATGATTAGTTAATTTATAGAATAAGTCATTGAAAACAGTCTATTTTAGTTTTATAAGTTGACATGCTACTTAGTACATCGTCTTATTTCATAAAAGCTACACAGTTATATTGACCAACCTGTGTGAGTCCATTTTTCTCATAAAATTTGATTGTTTTATCGCTATTTTCAGTTAGCAAGATGATTTGTCGAACATTTTGATACTCTTCAAGGATCATTTTTAAAAATTGACTACCTAGCCCATTTCCTTGATAAGATTCCAAAACTAAAATATCTTGAATATAAATAATTGTACAGCCATCACCAACAACTCGTGCTAATCCGACTAACAAATCATCATCCCAAGCCGTCCAAATTTTTAAAGAATTTTTTAAAGCATCTTCCAATTGTTTTGGATTAGACGTGTATGCACTCCAAGAAACATCATCATATAACTTAAGGATACGATTCAAATCCGGCATTAGTTGCTCTTTAATTATGATATTTTTCATTTTAACTCTCCTCACAACTCAAAAATAAATAATTATTATTATTGAAAGATGAATTTTAATCGCTTATTCACTCTTCTTACTCCTTTACTAGTTACTGTATAGAATAATCATCTATCATCGTGATAAAACGAAATCGAATCATTAATGCTTACTTTCAGTGAAATACTAACTATAAAAACTTATTTTAATACTTAAACTGGATTACTTGTTTCTCTACATTGACTTCTGCTTCAACACCAAAAGGAATAATGCATCTCGGCGTTGCATGTCCAACATTCACATTATAAACAACAGATAATTCTTTATCGGAAAGTTCTTCTAACAAAATTTCTTTATACTCATCATAGTACATTTCATTTTGAGGTTTTCCTACTAAAACCCCTGACAGAACATCAAATAGGCCGTATTCTTTTAATGCTCGAATCATCTTCCTAAATAATTCAGGCGTAGGCTTTTCTTCACTCGTTTCTAAAAGTAAAATTTTCCCTTTCCAATCTTCTAATTGAGGGAAAAGACTATATTTTGCACATAAAGAAACCGTGTCTTCAAATCTTGAGTTATCAAAAATATAATAAATTGACTCTAAACAACCACCCAAAATCTTTCCTTCAAATGCCGGTTGTCCTTTTAATAATTCAAAGCCTTTATTTGGATAGCTGGTCATCTCAATTCCAACAGCACTTTCACTGAAATCTTCTCGTTCCTGATACCAGAAATCGCTTGGTCGTATCTCATGAATTTTGCCTGTATGAATTAATTCTTCAAAATATTGCTTAGTATATGGCATCATTTCTTTGGCAAGCTCACATACATCTGGCAAAAATGCTTGCCCATAAAAAGTCTTAATCCCTACTTTATGTAACATCAAATGATTTATTGTCGTATCCGAGAACCCTAAAAATATTTTCTGTGTTGCTACCTTTTCTAACTCGTTATTTTCGAATAAATAGGGTAACAATCGATAAGTGTCCTCGCCTCCAACCGCACACAAAATCATATCGATTGAATCATCCATAAAGGCTGTCAATAAATCTTTCGCTCTACATTCAGGATGTTTTTTTATAAATTCTATACCTTTCAGGGCATGAGGTAAAAACTCCACTTCAATACCATATTGTTTTAATCGCTCCAAACCAATTTTCAATTCATGTTGAATAAACGACTCACCCATGATTCCGTTTGATAAACTTACAATGCCAATTTTTTGAATGCTCATAACTTCTCCTTATGTTGATGTATTGTTGAGAATATTCATTGTCGTAATAACTGCTCTAACAGAATATCTGTTTTAAAGTGGCTTTAAAACATTTGTATAATCGTTACTATCTTCCGCTATTCTAAAGGATAACACGAAGCACTTAAGATTAATCTATTGGTAAAAATTTACACGCTCATCATAATTAAAGTTTAGGTTTCAACAAATACACTTCAAGCCCCTCTCTATTTCCTTGGTACTCAAAACCAAATTTCAAGGCAATACTCTTGCTGGCAGTTTGTCTCTTATCAAATTCTAAGATGATATTTTTCCCTGCATTGCTGACTTTTTCTATTAATTGTTGTGTCAATTGGGTCGCATAGCCCTTTCCCCATTCGCTTCTTTTTAACAACCAACCGATTTCCATACTTTCATGATCATAATCATGATAAATGACATAACCTATAAACTTTTCGTTCTCATCATCAACAGAATATATTAAAGGAATATCCCCCATTCCCATATTCATTAAAAATGATTCCGTTTGCTGGAATGTGAAAGGTGGTTCTATATATTTCATGACCTTTTCGTCTGAAAGTAATTGATGCAGAGGAGTTAAATCATTTTTCGTCATTCTTCTAATTTTTAAAATCATTTCATCACCTACTTAAATGTTTAAACTTAAATAAGTATAAATTATAATTTAATATCTACCGCACATAATTTATTTAACTGGTAGAGAACTAAAATCTGTCTTTCTATCATCACTATTTTTCGCTATCATAGTTTCTACTGTAATGTTTAAGCTTTATTTATTTCATAGACATTTAAAGTCACATTTTTGTCTGACTTTTCTAGATATACTTTCTCTTTTTTTATAAAAGAAAATCCTGTTTTTTCTATGACTTTATTAGACCCTATATTTTCAATCATTGCTTTAATTAGTATTTTCCTATATCCAATTTCAAACATGTGATTAACCATGGCCTTACAGGCCTCTGTCATATAGCCTTTTCCCCAATATTTTTTTGCTGAAGCATATCCTATTTCAGGGTACCCTTCAGATGTAATGCCAATTACATCAATCATTCCCATTACTTCAGAACTTTCTTTAATTTCAATAGCAAATCTGATCGTATCGGGGGCTTTATATTTACTTAACCAAAAGTCTAAAATTTTTTCTGTATCTTTTTTGCTCTTATGAACAGGAAAAGTTACAAATCTTGTGACCTCTTCATCTGAATCCCAAGCATATATATAATCTAAATCACTTTCTTTTAATTTCCTAAGAACTAACCTTTCAGTTTCAATCATCACTTTCTCTCCTTATATATTCTTTTATCAATGCTCTCTGTTTTTTCAAAATCTAGTCACCATCATCTCTATTTGTTAACCAAAAATTGAAATAATTTTCATTTTTTGTTACTAAAGGTTATTATATCAAACAAATCACTAGTCCCAAATAAGAGTCGCCCTTTATTATTTTGGATATCATCACATCATATTCATTTTTTTATTAACAATAATTTATACATTTCATTTTAAAGCTTGTCTTGAGCAACCTGCATTTACTTATCAATTTTCCCTATTTTCTTTGGCTGTATTATGAGAATTTTATTTTACATGATTATCTACAATGTCCTCTTTTAATATACATATTATTATATGAAAAATAATTAAAATCAGACTCAGTCGTTCTTGAATCATATTCTTTATATTTTTTAACCTTATCTACTTTTACATTCTTAAGTGCAATATTATTTTATTTTCAATTTCTTTAGAGTTTTTTGTGATTTTGAATTTTTCTAATTGAAATATACTTATAAAATTTAAAGTTTTGTTATAATTGCTTATTTTCGTTCTTTCAATATTATTTTTTTATACTCATCATTGTCATTTATTACATTGTTAAATTATATGCAGAATGATTCCATTAAGTTAAGTTACAAAATATGATATTATGTATGTAACATGTTTTTTAAATATCTATATTTAAAAATTCTGTTAAAGATTAAAAATCAATTTATCTGTTTATAAAAATAACGCATACAGACCTTGCTATCATGTCTGGACTAACTGATGCAGCAATTCGTAACTATAATTAAGAAATAAATTTCCAAATATAGAACAACTAAGAAAGATAGCATACGCCCTTAAATGAGATATCTCTGCTTTAATTAATCATGAGTCTAATTCTATTTTTGAAATAATGCACATTATTTTTGTCTATAAAAAAGAAATGAAATTCAGACCACTTGCAGGGTAAGGTAAAACAACCGTCCTTTTATCTCATAATCTTAACTTTGACGACTTTTTAGTAGAATGGAATGAAATGAGAAAAAAACATTATAATGGGGAAATTTCAGATGAAGAATTTGAAGATTGTAATCTATCTTATCCGAAAAAATCAATATTTTTAAAGAAAAATAAAAAGAAAGAATAATGTAAATAATAGAAAATGATTATAGACCTATCACAAAGAAAATTAGAAGATGTGGAGAAAAAAATTATGGGGAACAAATTATCTTTAGAAGAACATATTAAGTCGTTTTCCAACCCTATCTGCGAAATAGATAAATCTACCGAAAAAAAGAATGTTCTGAATAAAATCAGTGAATATTTTGAAAAAAATCCAATAATTAAAAATAAAAAATATAAGATAAACCTTGGTAGAGTTTGGATATTAATAGGAAAAAAAGAAGGTAAAGAAGAGTCTGAATACGTTGCATTACAGATTGGACAAAGTGAAGATATAAATAAAGAAGTCCAGCAAAATATAAATTATATGTTTAATGATACCTTAGATAATATAAATGAAGATGAACGAATTACAACAAAAAAACTTTAATGGGTAAAAAATTTGAATATAAAAAAGGTGAAAATAAAAACAAATATTTATATAGATTGTTAAAGAAAAATTATTCATGCTTAAAATTTTATGAGGTTAACATAGATAAATATTTGAATATGAACACTAATAATCAGATATTAGATATTAGTTATGATTTATCTAAAGACTATGTTGCAGAATCAAAATTAGCAATAGAAACTAAAGCTTATTATTGGAATTATTACAATTCAGGAGTTGGAAAACGAGTCTATTTTTACTTTAAAAATAAAAGTATTTAAATTTACAAATCCAGTTTGTTTAAATAATATTTGCAAAGAATGTTTACTTTTAACGAAACTCAAAAAGCCCGTAACGATTAAGGGTTCTATAATTTATAGAGTTGATGACCGAAGACCTCAACTCTATTTTTTATTTTAGGGTACAAAAAAGAACAGATCTCCTGTATATTATAAGCGACCAAACCATAATAAAGGAGAGCTGTTCTATGCCTCATATTATATCATCTTTACTCGGATTAAACGATAAAAACATCAAAATTAATGACCAAAAATTAACAAAATGTTCAATTAAAGGACGTTTATCTTTTCTATTATCTGGCCAATTAATCGAGCCGATTGATTGTTGCCCGTGTTGTGGAAGCC
>NZ_JAGN01000056.1 GCF_000526675.1 Atopobacter phocae ATCC BAA-285 | reverse complement strand
ATATCAATCAAAGGAACTATGCAAAAGCCTGTGAGACTTTAGATAATGGCTTCGAAGATGCCTTCCAATACACAGTAATGGATAAGAGTCACAATCGTTTAAAAAGTACTAATCTTCTTGAACGATTGAACCAAGAAGTACGCCGAAGAGAAAAGATTATTCGTATTTTCCCCAATCGTGTGTCAGCCAATCGTTTAATTGGTGCTGTCCTGATGGACACGCATGACGAATGGATCAGTTCTAAAAGAAAGTATATCAAGTTTAACCAGTAAGAGAGTATAGAACATTGTACTAGAAACTTTTACACAAGATTATGGACTTGACTCCATGTCTGCTAATCAAAATTAATTCATCTTTATTTATAAAAAATTCTTTATCAAAATTTGGGGTTACACTAGCTATAATAATATTATATCCTCTCAACTTTTGAGCGAGTTCTTTGCCTGTTATATTATTTTCAAAATTAAAATAATCTACTTTACCTAATTCATTTAATTTTATTTGATGATTTTTAAATTTTTTTCCAAAACTGCTAGAATTGACAACTGCAATTTTTAAATAGGACACTTGTTCATCTCCTAACTTTTCACAATACTATGTCCACCAAATCCGTTTCTTAATGAAGATACTACTTTATTAGAAAAACTATCAGATATGTGACTATCATTTCTTATAAATAGCGATTGAGCAATCGTAGGTACTGGAATTTCTAATCTTAACGCTTCTTCAATCATCCATTTAGCTTCTCCACTCGCTGAAACTATTCCTTTAACTTTTTCTAATTTTTCGTCATCTTTAAACGCTTCTTCTGTTAATTCCATTAGCCATGAACGAATGACAGAACCGTTATTCCATACTTTTGCTACTTTTTCAAAATCAAAATCATAATCCGATTTGTCTAAAACATGAAATCCTTCTCCAATTGCTTGCATCATGCCATACTCAATTCCATTATGGACCATTTTTAAATAATGCCCAGAGCCTGGTGCTCCTGTATATAGATAGCCATTCTCACATGATATGTCTATAAAGAATTTTTCTACCACATCAATTGCTTCTTGATCACCACCAACCATTAAACAAGCTCCATATCTCGCACCAGACATGCCACCAGATGTACCACAATCTAAAAAGAATATGTCTTGTTCTTTTGCAAGTTCATAATTTTTAACACTATCATTAAAGTTTGAATTTCCACTGTCAATAATAATATCTCCAGGTTTTAAAGTATTAACTAATTGAGCTATAATTGAATTAGTAATTTCTCCAGACGGTGTACTCAATAATATAACTTTTCTCTCATCTAGCTTATTAATCAGTTCTTCAAACGAATCAACAACCGGAAGACCTTCTTTAGATAATTTCTTGGACAGATCAGCATTATTATCAAATCCATATATTTGCCATTTGTTATCCAGTGCATTCAACAAGATATTTAAACCCATTTTTCCCAAGCCGATTAATCCAATTTTCATCTTCTCATTCCTTTCAAAGTTTATATTTAATAAAGACACAAAAAAATATTTTTGTAAAGGTTTACATATAATAAAAAATTTTTATTTTTCAGTTTATTTGTTACAATATAGTTACTACTTAGCGAAAGGAGACGCGTATGAAAAATCATTATTTAGATCAACGGATTAAAATAAATATTAAACAACTGAGTATTACTGAAAAAAAAATAGCCGATTATTTTGTAAATGATGATGGAACTTTAGCTAATCAAACTTTAGAACAAATCTCAGAATATATTAAAGTATCAAAATCTTCTATTTTTCAATTCGTAAAAAAATTAGGCTATAATGGCTTTCAATCCTTTAAAATAGATATCGCTAAACATTCTGATTATGAACCTTCATTTGAGGAAATGAAATTTATTTCTGGTTTTGATACACTTTCTCCAAATGACTCAAATCAAACTATTGCAACTAAAGTTTTACAAGCTAATATTTATTCCCTTAGTAATTCCTTAAATTTTTTAACTCATGAAAAACTAGATAATGTTTTACAAATTATCAATTCATCAGAAACTCTTCACTTTTTTGGCCAGGGTGGTTCATCTATAGTCGCATATGATAGTTTTCATAAATTCATTAGAACAAAATATCGATGTAACTACATTGCTGATTATCATATGCAACTTAGCTTTGCAACAAAATTAAATGAAAAAGATTGCGTATTTATTTTTTCTCATTCTGGACAAACAATAGAATCCATTAATTTAGCTCAACTTGTTAAAAAATCTTCTGCTCAATTAATTGTATTTACAGGAAACAATCGCTCTGAATTATTGAAATATTCGGATGAATCTATTATTATTCTAACTGAAGAAACAATTTTCAGGACCGAATCATTAATTTCTAGAATAAGTTATCTTACTGCTGTTGATATTCTTTATATGATTGTTATGTTTAAAGATTATGAAGAAAATATTAACTCATTAAATAAAATTCGTTCAAGTGTAAAAAGCTCAAAAAGAATTTCAACACAAAAAGAACCAAAATGATGTTCTATCATTTTGGTTCTTTCATTTTTTAGCGTAAAAAAGAACAGACCTCCTGTATATTATAAGCGACCAAACCATAATAAAGGAGAGCTGTTCCATGAGCCCTATTATATCATCTTTACTCGGATTAAACGATAAAAACATCAAAATTAATAACCATAAGTTAACAAAATGTTCAATTAACGGACGTTTATCTTTCCTGTTATCTGGCCAATTAATTGAACCCATTGATTCTTGTCTTTGTTGCGAAAGCCATTCCTCAAATCATTCAATCGGTTATTTTATCTTTTGATCTATAAAAAAGAGGCGAAGTAACCATGCGGCTGCCTCACCTCGTCATCAACCTTATTTGTCAGAGAGCCATTAATTTTTAATAAGCTCCTGCATTTCAGTAACTTATTATTATTTGTTAAATACGTTTATTTAAAGCATAGTGATATACTACTGTATTCAGTTCACTAATGAAGCGTTGTGCATAAGGAACATCTTTGGTGTAAATAGCCACTCCATAAGGTTTTGGAGCATAAATTATTCCAACTGTTGACCAATTTGTATTTAAGGCACCATATTTTTGAACTACTTCATTTGGTATATTTACCTTCAAGTACTCGTTCGGATTTGCTTTTTTAGCATAATCTATTACCACATTATATTGATTTTCATTTTTGTAAAGATGGTTTATGACATCAATCATAAAGTCACTTGTTGTGTTGCCATTTTCGTCAAATGACCTTTGTCCGTTACTATAACGTTCCATTAGTTCATTTTCATCTCCGAAATTATCTCGAATATATTACTTCAATGCATATGCTGTTGTATTCGTCGAATATTGAACACTTCTATGAATCAAATCTTTGAGTGTAAACCGCTGACCTTCATAATATCCTTCTTGATATTTTTTAGTACACCAATTACAAATTGATGCAGTTTGATTAAATTTTGTTTTTCCATTATTTATATAATCAGTTACTAGCATACTCAATGGTAATTTATACGTACTCGCACCATAAAACAATTTTGTTTCATTAATTTCTTTTTTTAGTTGCGTTTGTAAATCTATGTATGAGATTGCTATTTGTTTTTTATTTACACCTTTATACGTTAAGAATTGATTAATCAATTCTTCAAATGATAAATTATTATAATCGAATTTTTTCCTTAAAAAGTCAAAACTCTGTTGTTCAGCCGATGATAGCGTTCTCGAAGTACTATTACTTCGCAGTGCACGCGAATCAATCCATCCCATTTTTCCATTATTGTAACGCACCAAATGATATAAATTATCTTTTGTCGATCCTAAAATTTCAACTAGATTGCCTATCAAATTCTGGGAAGTTGTCTGCGTCTTATAGCCCAAAGTTCCCCATGGTTTTGTATCAATACTAAAACCCGATTTATTAATAGTTGCCTTGATACCTTTACGAGAACTCAGAGCACGATAGTCAATCCACCCTAAAATTGTATTATCCTTTACCGCAAGCATATATTGTGCATTTTTAGCAGTTCCAATTATTTGCACATTTTCATACAAATAATATCTTGTTAGTCCTACTTGTTTAAAGCCAGGTGACCCCCAAGGTCGTGTATCAATGCTATATTGTTCACCACGAATAATCTGTCCCGTAAAATTTACATTACTTAATGCACGATAATCTATCCATCCAATAGTTTTTCCATATTGATCCGCTACTAAATAATATGTTTTAGACTTATTCACACCTAAAATCTTTACTCGTTGATTAACATACGAATTAGAAAAGCCACGATTTTCTGCTTTCTTTTCATTCCAAGGAGAATTATCAATACTAAAATTTGGATGAATAATCCATGAATTATAAATTTCCTCACTTGGAATTAATGCGCGATTATCAACCCAACCATATGGTTTGTCATTAATCAGAACGTAAGAATAATATTTATTCTGATGCTGCTCAACTACTTTCACTTGTTGTCCTAATAGATTATCTGTTTGATCAATTTTTTGGTATCCTGTTGTTCCCCATGGTTGAGTATCTACTGAATAACTACCACGTCCAATACGTGCAACTACGGTTGAATCCATTCGTCCGAATGCTCTATGGTCAATCCAACCTAATCTTTGTCCGTTTAATTCGGCTAACTTATAATATCCTTGAGAACTTTCAGCTATAATATTAACTGTTTGATTTATATACTCAGAAGTTTCACCTATTTTTTTAAATCCTTTTTCTCCCCATGGTTTTGTATCAATACTGTACTGTCCAAATATAATAACTGCATCAGTTGGTTCATTAATTATATCTGAATAAACGATTATTTCGGTATCTTGTTTTTTGGGGGATAGTTTATCATCAAGTATGACTTGTTTCTTTTCATTATCCGATGCTTCAACCACTATCGCTTCACTCTCGGATTCATTTACTTTACTTTTATTTTGTGTTTGTTCAATATAAACGTCTTGATTGTCTATTGAATCAGTAGTATTAGTTGTTTGACTATCATAAACTGCTTTTTTCTTTTCGTGAAATACAGCTATTTTTTCATCTGTAACTACTGATTCTTTATTCATAACATTTTCATTTAGTTCATCAGCTGAAATTATTTGTTGAGCTGTAAAACTTGCTAGCATTAGGCTTGATAAGCTTAAGCATAGTTGTGTTATTTTTTTCATTTCATTCACTCTTATAAAATCCATCTTATAAAATCTTACAATTTTATTTGTTACTACTATCTTAGCATAAACAAGCCTCATTTCTATATTTGTTTTTCTCATGTATCGTAATTTTTAAGTTTTTATTTAAAATCGCTTTTTAATATTAAATAGATTTATTTTAAAAAAGTGTGATTATTTATTTAGCTCATTAAATATCAGTGCAAATTCTTCTATCGCCAATGTTTCTGCACGTCTTTGTGGATCAATTTGGCTAGCTGCTAGGGCTTGCTCTAACTCTTCCTTACTTCGATTAATCTCTTGTGCATATTTTTGTAAATTATTCCAAAGCGTCTTTCTTCTTTGTTTAAAGGAAGCTCTGACTAGTTGTTCAAATTGACGACCATTAGATACTTGTACTTTAGGCTGTTCACGCTTATCCAACAATAGAATAGCTGAATCAACATTTGGTTTTGGATTAAAAACGGTTCGCGGCACGATAAAAGCAATTTGACTTTTGCAATAATAGTCAATAGCGACCGTTAAAGAACCATACGCCTTTGTATGAGGCTGTGCTGTCATTCGTTCGGCTACTTCTTTTTGCATCATTAAAACGTATCGATCAATAGGCAATTCTGAATTCATCAGCTGCATAATAATTGGCGTTGTAATGTAATAAGGTAAATTCGCTACAACAGCAACACGTCCACTCACATGAGATAGCACTTCGTCTAAATTGACCTTTAAAATATCTGCATGAATTAACGTAAAATTATCGTACACTTCTCCTAATTCTTTATTCAATAATGGAATAAAGCGTTGATCGATTTCAAACGAATAGACGTGTTTCGCACGTTGTAATAATTGTTCCGTCAAAGCGCCAATACCTGGTCCAATTTCAATTACAGTTGTATCCTGATCAATTTCCCCAGCATCCAACATTTTATCTAAAATATTGGTATCCATCAAAAAGTTTTGTCCTAAACTTTTTTTAGCTTTTAAATCATATTTTTTTAACAATTCTGCCGTTCTGACAGGTGATGCGATTGGTCTATTAGTCATTTCATTCTCCTTTTATTAATTAAAATAATATCTAAATTGTTTATATACAAATAAAAGTAGTACTTATAAGTACTACTTAGTTTAACGAATTACACCATTGGATGCAACATTCTATAAAATTGAAATTTAACACTATTAATCAAGTTATTTAAATCTTTCGTTCGTATAATGATATAACAAAGCATTTATTTCACCTATCAATCGTTCTGCATTTGAAATATATTTAGTATAAATTGCTGCAGCATACGGTATTTGCGAGTAAGTAATACCTGTTGAAGACCAATACTGGTGAAGTTGCCCATATTTATGCGCCACTTCGTTTGGAATATAGCGTTGCATATATTGTCCTGGTGTAGCTCTCTTTAAATCTTTTATAATTTTAGAATACTTTTGCTCATTTTTATATAGACTTCTTAAAACATCTGCTTGATATTTTGATGTAGTTGACCCTTCTGTTCTACCTGTAACAGAAATAGGTTCTTTACTATACCGCTTATTTAACTCATTAATCATTCCAAAATTGTGTCTTAAATAAGTCATCAGTGCAAACGATGCTGTGTTGTTTGAGTTAACTATCGAATCTTCCATTAATTGTCCCAATGGTACTCGCTGACCAATCCAATACCCTTCTCCTCCATATATAATATCTTGGGGGTGTATTGTAACCAAGTGATTGTAGGTTAACTTGTTTTCGCTAATCAAATCTGTAAGTACCATTGACAACGGAAGTTTATATGTGCTTGCTCCATATATTAAATCACTTCCATTCCAATCAAATTGATCGTCCGTTATTAAATTAACATAAGATAGCGTTAGATTTTTTGATGGGATATTTTTTCTGCGTAAATAATCATTAATAATTTGATCTAGCGTTTGATGTTTGTAGTCATATAAATTTTTCAATCGGTCAAAGACTCGTTGATTTTCTAATGATAATATTTTGGAATTAACCGGATATCCTAAAAATTCTGGTTTAATCCATCCTAATCTTCCATCATTGAATTTTATTAATATACTGCTTTTTTCAGAATTTTCACCTATCACTTCGACAATTTTATTATTTTGATTTAAATGCTTAACCGTTTGATTATTAGGCGCATTCTCAGGCTTTATTGTAACTAAAGCATCTAAATTTAAAATAACCGTCTTATATCCTTCTCTTTTACTCAGCGCTCTGTTATCAAGCCATCCTAATACTTTATTATCTTTTAAAACAAGCATATACAGTTTATCACTGGTTACACCAATAACTTGAACATTACTATACAAATGATTTTTTGCTAATCCCGCTCGTTTATATCCTGGAGTACCCCACGGCCGTGTATCAATGCTAAAATTATCTCCACGTATAATTTGCGCAGTATAATTAGCATTGCTTAATGCTCGGTGGTCTACCCAACCTAGTGTTTTACCTTGTTGATCAGCTACTAAATAATACGTTTTAGTTTGATTTACACCTAAAACTTTAATTCGTTCATTAACATAACGATTAGATGTATCTCGTTTTTTAAAGTTACGCTCACCCCATGGTGCATTATCAATACTAAAGTTAGGATTAATTATCCAAGAATCGTAAGGTTCTTCTTTCGAAATTAAAGCACGATTATCTACCCAACCGTAAGGTTTATCATC
>NZ_JAGN01000055.1 GCF_000526675.1 Atopobacter phocae ATCC BAA-285 | reverse complement strand
GACTATATCGATCAAAGGAAATATACAAAAGCCTGTGAGACTTTAGATAATGGCTTCGAAGATGCCTTTCAATACACAGTAATTGGTAAAGGTCACAATCGATTAAAAAGCACCAATCTTCTTGAGCGATTGAACCAAGAAGTGCGCCGAAGAGAAAAGATTATTCGTATTTTCCCCAATCGTGCGTCAGCCAATCGGTTAATTGGCGCTGTCCTGATGGACACACATGACGAATGGCTCAGTTCTACAAGAAAGTATATCAAGTTTAACCAGTAAGAGAGTATAGAACATTGTATAGTATTTTACACAAGATTATGGACTTGACTGATTTAACTGTTTTCAAAAGTCATAAAATATTATTTTAACCTCTAAAACCGATAATTTAATTGGAATTAAATTCGTATGATGAATACTTTCAAAACCATTCAGTCGCCTATTTTATCCTCTGATTTATCAAAAAAGAGGCGAAGTAATCGTTTGATTACTTCACCTACTCATTAGCCCTATTTGACAAAAAGACAAAAGAATACACCATAATAGTACGTTCTCAAAATTACATATTGAATATTTCTTAACACTTATCTTCACGCTTCCAAAAGAAAGCTCTGTCTAAAATTATTGCGACTAAATAAAGCGGCTCTCTCATAACAAAACATTCATATAGCCAGCCCATCTTACCTACAATAAGGAAATACTCTGATTAAAAAGGTCTTTTTGTACTTCCGTTAACGTATGACTAATGGTCCATTAAAAACTAATTACTAACCGTATGATCAACGAAAAATCATAATTCTTTTTATGATCTAGTCCATTCATTGAGCTTATTGATGTCGAGGTCATTTTAATAGTAAATTTTATCCCAGTTGATAACTATTTTTAGTTTAAGGATGATTTATATCAATTTTTAACCCGGTTCAAAGTATCCTAACTTTTCAGCTTTGAAAACAGCCTCTTGTCTATTAGCAGCTGAAAGTTTAGACAGAATATGATTCATATGATTTGAAAAAGTTCTTTTACTAATAAAAAGCTTTTGACAAATTACATCAACAGAATTTCCTTCTTTAATATACTGTAATATCTCAACTTCTCTATCTGATAATCGATCGATTGATCCATCTTCTTGTTTTATATGTGTAAAATGTGACTTTCCCATTTTCAACTTTTTAATAATCGATATTAATTTTTCGGGCTCAATACTCTTATCTACAAATCCGCTTGCTCCAATTTCTATCGCCTGTTGTTCATATATATATTTAGCGTATCCTGTTAATATCAAAATCACACACTCTGGATCCTTAATTAGGATTTCTTCTGCCAATGCTAATCCATGTGATTTGTATAAAGTAGACAAATTAATATCCATTAAAATCACATCATACTTTTCACTAAGTGGAAAATCTAATGAATTAATATTGGAAACTATTTCGGCTTTTTCAATAGCTTGATCTAATTCTAAAATCATTTTAATGCTTTTCGCAAATAATTGATGATCATCAATTAATAAAATCTTCATAACAAAACTCCTTTTCAATTGGAAGTTTTAAAATGACATTAAATTTATTTGCATCTTCCTTGATTGTCATCTCTCCTCCTAATACTTGAAGACGTTTGTTTATAAAATCTAATCCATGTCCGCTACTTTCAACAAGTTGTTCTTTTATCAAAATATCATTATTTATTATTAAATTAATCATTTGATTTTTAAAAATTACTTTCAAGCTAATATTATTTTTTCCATACTTACAAGCATTGATCAGTAATTCTTCTAAAAAACGATACATCAATAAATCATAAGGTCTTGGTAAATATAATTCACTCGGTAAATCTACTTCTAAACTTCCATTAAATGCTTGATTTGTTTTAACTCTGTTTATTAGTCTCTTGTAATTGTCTATTAATGTAAGTTTTTTATCTAAAGCAGGTTGATAACTATCTAATGTTACACGTATAGAATGGATCATATCTTGACTTATTGATAGAATTTCATTTCTAAAATCTACTTGATCACTATATGATGACAAATTTTTTATAGCGATAACATTTTGCAATATCTCATTGTGTAAATACTCTGAAAACACTTGCTTATTTAATTCATCTTCTAACAATTCCTTAACAATCGTATTTTTTCTCATAAGAATAGCTTTTAATTGCTTATTCTCTTCATCATATTTAGGACTTTCTAAAAAATATACCACTTCCAATCCAACTAAAGATAGCAGCAATGCCATGCCATTAATTAAAATGTAATTGGATTGATTGTCAAATTGTAGTATCACCGACATGCATATAATCACCACGAATATAGTCACCATAATTTTTATAGCCAATTGAATATAGATTTCTTTAATTCGACTTATCTTTCTCTGCATGATATCAATTATTATTTTAAAGTGGAGAATAAGCATTAAAATACAAAGACTTAAAAACCAAGCTAACGGTGGAAAACTCGTCCAAAATATTACAATCAATAATGCTAATGATAATAATGTAAATATCTTCAATCGATTCCTAACCGATTTTGATAAATGTCTAATTTCTTTTTTATACATAAAAAGAAGTATTATTGGAGAAAGTAAAATAAACGAACTAGTAAAAAGTGTAAATAGTGGATTAGAACTTAAAATTGATACGACTGAACTCAACAGCACTAATCCACCGACCACTTGAAATAACTCTTTAAATATACTTTCCTGTCCAATGGTTATCAGCGAAACAGAACTAAATACTAAAAGAAATAATCCTATTGGAGTTAACGAATTTAGGAAAAGTTGATAACTATCACTTGAAGAAATGGATGACAAAAATTGCCAACTTACTGCAACTATCGTCGCACTCAGATATGATAACAATCTTTTATTTTCGCTCCTAATAAACGACACTACGTATAAAGTTATTTGTAGAAAAAAAACACAGAGCAAGATTACTAAATTTTTGCTTTCATATAAGCTTGAATTAGTTATTTTCCACATATAAAGTCCTATTAATAAATGATGGAAAATAGCCATTATTATCCCAATATATAATCCCTTGATTTTATTAATAATTTTTTCCACTTATAACACCTATTTTTTCCTTTTTTTCAAAAAATAAATAAGGCCTATTATAGCAACAAATGATATAACTACTGGCAAATAAAAAGACAACGTTTCTTTTAAAATTTCAAATAACATATCGTTTCCCTTCCTTTATTCTATTATTTTTTTACAAAGCATATTTGTAAAAATTAAATAAATGCTAAAAACACTAAAGACAAACATAAGATATTCAAATCTCATTACAACAACTGTATTCATAAAATTAGCAAAAAAGGCAATACATACCTTTGCAAATATTATACCCAAAGGAATCGCAAGTATACATGGAATCATAAAATGAATAAAATTTCCTTCATAAATAATTCTTTTGATTTTATTATTAGGGGTTCCAAGCAATGATAAACTATTGTAATTATTTTTACTATCTATGCTTGCTGTTGAAGCCTGTATTGATAATACGCTTAATGAAATTATTAGGAATATAATTCCAATAAAGATTAACACGAATACCAACACACCCATAAAGCCTGTATACATCGATGTTAATCGACTTGACGACTGATATTTGTATTCATAGTGAACTTCATTATTAACATTAACAGTGTACTTTTCAATCCATTCATCTAAAAATTTATCAAATGTTAGCCGATCGGTCGATTCACTGTAATCACCTATCAAAACGCTAGAATCAACTTTTAATCCTTCCACATATTTATCAGGTAAAATAAATGTTCCTCTATCATTATTACCAACTGAAGTCATATAATATACTTCAGACCTTAAACTATCCTTAGATAAATGTAACTTTTTCTGATTCACAATAATAGTTGGATTACTTTTAATATAATCCTTCACCATTTCTATTGTTCCCTTATAGTTAGCATTTATTATAAACTCATTGTCTCTTAGGTCTACAGTTTTCTTTCCTTGCATTTCAAGAATCTTATTATAGTCTGATAATTTAAGAATCAAAACCGGAAAATTGATTAAAGCTTTATCATGTTGCCATAGCTTTTCTCGATTTAATAATATGTCATATAAAAATGGCGCATTGTATATATTAAACTGATAAGTATCTCTTAGTTTATCTTTATCAAGTCCTTCCATTTCCATTACCTTAAGAATATCTACTTCTTCTTGTTGATAGAAGGGTAAATCATATCCTTTAGATATCGTAAAATCGAAAGGTGTACTCTCAGCAATATTATCCTTCATTGTTGAATAGGCACTTCCACCTAGCAACACAATTGTAAAGACTAAAGTTAAGCACATCGATAAAACTGCCAATGCAATTGAATTTTTATTTGCTTGACAACTGAGCTGTCTCACTTTAAACGTTCGGTATCCTTTATAATAAAAATGTTTATTATTTTGATAGATGCTTAAAATCGTTTGATTTAATGTTATAAAGAATGCAATTGTCACCGCTGAAAAAGTCGGAACGATTACATAATACCATTTTTTCAATAATAAAATATTGTGTGGTTCTCTTAGAATATAAGCAACCCATATAAAAAACATCACAGAAAAAATAAATATGACAAGCTTTAACTGAGGATATTTATTTAAGATGGATTTATTTTCAATATTCATTTCTTGTAACAATGATATAATTCGTTTTTTTCTAAAACGTATAATAATCAACATTAAAATCAGAACCTCACTTAGCAAGTAAGTTATTCCCAAAATTATTAATGAATATTTATCAATAAAAAAATATCCAATATGTTCATTTACAATAAATATCTTGCCTGCCATATAGGATAACCCTAACAGCAAAAATTGTCCCATCACAGAGCCTATTACTAACGCTCCTAAGCTTATCAATGATGTTTCACCAAATATAATTAATCCGATTTTACTATTCTTCAATCCTAAAGAAGCATATAATCCCAGTTCTCTTTTCCTTCTTTGTAAAACAAAATTTGTAGCATATATTATTAAAAACGAAACAGCCAGGCTAACAATAAAAGAAAACAACCCCATATATTGACTCATTATTTTCAACATCGTATCCTGTATTATTTCATTCCCACTCATAATCGGATGATTAGGAATTGCATTAAAGCCATATAAAATACAATATATTAAACTTAATGTAAGGAAATAAATCGTATATGTCTGTATATTTCGATTTACATTTCTAATAATCAACTTAATCAACATATTTCATCAACTCCTATCTTATTGCCATATATATTTCAGAAAGAAACTCATCTCGATTATTCCCTTGGTAACTAATTTCCTTTTGAATTTTACCATCTTTTAAAATCAGAATTCTTTTGGCATATTTTGCTACATTAGGATCGTGCGTTACCATAATAATTGTTAACTTCATCATTTCATTTACTTCAGAAAATAATTTAAGTAAGTTTTCTGAGTTATTTGTATCAAGCGCTCCAGTTGGTTCATCTGCAATCAAAATACTCGTATTATCAATCATCGCACGTGCAATGGCAACCCGCTGTCTTTGACCACCTGATAATTTATCTGGAAACTGATTAACTAACTGCTCTATCGATAATTTTTTTAGTACTTCATCAATTTTTTTAATATAATCCAATACTCTTTTACCTTGTATCTGAAGTGGAAGAATTACATTTTCATACACCGTAAGCGTATCAACTAAATTGTACGATTGGAAAATATATGATATATTCTTTGAACGATACACTGACAACTCGTTTTCACTAGCAGAAACTAAATCAAAATTTTCAAATTTTATTTCACCACTTGTAGGTTTATCTATTGTGGATATACAGTTCAAAAGAGTTGTTTTTCCGCTTCCGCTCGCTCCCATAATTGCAAGAAATTCGCCTTTTTCCACTTCAAAATTGACATTTGAAAGTGCAAAAATGCTATTACCTTTATCGCCGAATTCTTTACTAACATTACGAATCGTTAATTGTGCCATGTTATCACTCCTTTTTTATTGTAATTTTAATCTATCAAAACCACATCCATACGTAATGAGTATTTTGTGCACATTTTATCAGAGATTGAACTTATTAATTCTCAATCGCTCCATGTCTTCTATTGAATATTTAGCTGTCTTATCAAGTTGAATCCATTATTCGATTGACCGATACGTCTTTATTTTAGGTACAAAAAAAGACGATAGAATGTCATTCCTATCGTCATACTCCTAAATAAATTAAATTTTTCTCTATAAATTACCATATAAAATTGCTGCCATTCATAGCAGCCGTCTTATTCTGACTCATTAATATTTTTGTTTTTCTTGATAATTCAGTCTAAAACACTTTTATATTAGCCTATTCTCTGAAGTATTATAAAGATCATTAGCTTCTTAGTTAGACTTTTAGTTCTTTAATAAAACTTATTTAATATATCTTTTCAAAAACTTCACACATCATTGGTGCTTGCTCATAAAAAGTTTTTCCAAACTGTTTATATTCATTTTCGAAGAATTGATCATGCACTTTTTTCCAATGCCATTTGCTTAGTATCACCGAAGCTCCATGCTTCATATTTTACTTTATCATTAATTTGTTTTTCATGACAAAATTTCTTCCAATATTCTTTTATAACATCGCTCATTTTACTTGTCCATTCCTTTAACTATCATTGTAACTACTGTACTTTAGACTTTTAGTGTTATTTTCGTTATCAGCATAAATTTCAAAACCTATTGAAATCCGTTTATATAATATCTAAGCTAATGAAGTAAGCTATTAAACGAAGAATTCCTGATTACCTGTAAGTCAGTCAACAATCATTAACTCAAATTTTTATTACGAGTGTTCCTTCGTGATTATGTGAGTAATGGCTTGATGCTTAGCGTAAAGATAATCTTTCATAAAGGTCGGAAATGCTTTATATTCATTCAGTTTTTCTATTGGTAACCAATACATATTCTCTTTTACCCCTTGTGTATAACTAGTGATATTAAGCTGCTGAGTTCCTCTTGGTTTCATTAAATAATAAAATGCGATTTCATGGCAATCTAGCCCTTGTAGCGAGCCTGTAGACTCACTAAAAAAATTTTCATGAATGATTGCTAGACGATCAATCTCATAATGAACACCGGTTTCTTCAAATACTTCTCTTAAAACAGCTTCTTCCGATGTTTCTCCCACATGTACGCCTCCACCAATTGAGTAGTAATAGTCGTCTTTCTCGTTTCCAGCAAAAAGGACACAATCATTTTCAATGATAATGGCCGCTGCACGATATCTAAATCGTTTATTATCTTTAATGAATCCGCAATCGTATGGCATCTTATCTCCCCCTCTTCATCTTTTTATTAGCTTATTAATTATAACGGAACCTTATTTCACTTTAAATGGATTTTAAGCAGTAATGGTCGAATGATCGTACAAACTTTCATTTTTATTTCACTCTACAATAAATTACATCATTTCTCTTTGATTTAATGTATCTTATTTACTTTTGTATTATTAATAAATAATTTAATATCAATATTTATTTAACGATACTCATTCTTCAATCGATAATCTTTTATAAGAGTTATTAAAAACGTTTATAAGTTACGCGTTCGCTTCTATATATTTTAGTCAAGTCCATAATCTTGTGTAAAAGTTTCTAGTACAATGTTCTATACTCTCTTACTGGTTAAACTTGATATACTTTCTTTTAGAACTGATCCATTCGTCATGCGTGTCCATCAGGACAGCACCAATTAAACGATTGGCTGACACACGATTGGGGAAAATACGAATAATCTTTTCTCTTCGGCGTACTTCTTGGTTCAATCGTTCAAGAAGATTAGTACTTTTTAAACGATTGTGACTCTTATCCATTACTGTGTATTGGAAGGCATCTTCGAAGCCATTATCTAAAGTCTCACAGGCTTTTGCATAGTTCCTTTGATTGATATAGTTAGTAATCAGTCG
>NZ_JAGN01000054.1 GCF_000526675.1 Atopobacter phocae ATCC BAA-285 | reverse complement strand
TAATCCGAGTAAAGATGATATAATATGTGTCATGGAACAGCTCTCCTTTATTATGGTTTAGGCGCTTATAATATACAGGAGATCTGTTCTTTTTTGTACCCTAAAATAAAAAATAGAGTTGAGGCCTTTGGCCATCAACCCTATAAATTATAGAATCAAAACTTGCGCGGTTTTAAAGCCCTTTTGTCTCAGCGTCTTTTTTATTAAAAGTATTTTATTGATGTCCTCCTAAAGGATGATTTCATATAAAACTTGACCATTTCAGAAGGGTTATGAATATATACGTGGTATACTAATGGTAGTTAATCCATTAGTTATTTATCCGCTCATAATGGTTATTTTTAGAAAGGAGGTTAAAAATGGAAATACTTATACCGATAATTATGTTAGTCATTTTCTGGTTGGGAACGGCACTATTTTTATTTAAACGTTGGCGCATTATTGGCATGATGATAAGTCTTCTTGGGATAAGCGCTTATTTTTTAACTTTCTCACAAAATATATATTTAGCACTACCCGTTGGTTTATTGCTAATAGCAACTATTTTAGCTTTAATTGAGCTATTAGTTCCAGGTTTTGGAGTGTTTGGTATTACTAGTTTACTGATAGGTATTCTTGCTCTATCAATTGGTCAAATTGATTTAATTATTCCTGCTTTGGAAATATTATTAACATTTGTGCCAGGAGCTATATTAGTATGGGTTTTAAAACAAAAAGGATATGAAATGGTCATAGGGCATCAATTTGTTTTAAAAACCACTTTGAACACAGCTGGTGGATTTATATCTGGAAAGTCTCAAGAACATTTAATTGATATAGAAGGTGTAACTCAAACTACTTTAAGGCCCTCTGGAAAAGTATTACTACATACTAACGAAATGATTGATGTCGAAAGTGATCGTGGACTTATTGAATCGGGAATTCCAGTCCGAGTAACACGAATTAAGGACAATATTGTATACGTTATTCCGTTAAATGATATAAAAAAGGAAACATAAGAAAGGATGATAAAATTATGGATTCAAATTCAACTGCATTATTCGGTGTATTATTTACATCTTTTATATTAATTATTCTGATTGCTTTATTTTTAAGATTTGTACCAATTGGTTTATGGATAACTGCTCATTTTTCTGGCGTAAACGTTCCTGTAGGTACACTGATTGGAATGAGATTACGTCGTGTATCGCCGCACAAAATTATTCAGCCTTTAATTAAGGCAACAAAAGCAGGATTAAATTTAGATATTGATGAGTTGGAGGCTCACTTTTTAGCGGGAGGCGATATTAATACGGTTATTGATGCTTTAATTGCAGCCCAACGCGCCAATATTGATTTAGAATTCGAACAAGCAGCAGCAATTGATTTAGCAGGTCGAAATGTATTTGAAGCTGTTCAAGTCTCAGTTAATCCGAAAGTTATTCAAACACCACTGATTGCTGGTGTAGCGATGGATGGAATTGAAGTTCAAGCAATCGCTAAAGTGACTGTTCGGGCAAATATTGGACGTCTAGTAGGTGGTGCAGGAGAAGAAACAATTATCGCTCGAGTGGGAGAAGGAATTGTAACAACTGTTGGATCAAGTGAACTTCATAAAACTGTTTTGGAAAATCCAGACTTAATTTCTCAAACTATTTTAAATAAAGGATTAGACTCAGGTACAGCGTTTGAAATTCTATCCATTGATATTGCTGATGTTGATGTGGGTCGTAACATAGGTGCAAAATTACAAGCAGAGCAAGCAGAAGCAGACAAAAAAATTGCTCAAGCAAAAGCAGAAGAACGCCGTAGTTTAGCGATTGCTCAAGAACAAGAAATGCGAGCAGAAGTAGAAAAAATGCGAGCCAAAGTAGTTGAGGCACAATCTCAAGTTCCACTTGCGATGGCAGAAGCATTACGTAATGGTAAAATGGGTGTTATGGATTATTATCAATTAAAAAATATTGAAGCAGATACTAATATGCGTCAAAGCTTAGGAGATGAAGATAAAAAGGATCGTGATGCTTAATGGGCGTCATTGTGTTCATTTTATTCATATTGAGCTTTATTATTTTTGAAATTTATTGGTTAAGACGTTATACAACATTTAATCATACAGAAGTGTTTACTCGTTTTAAGAGTAAACAATCATTTTCAGTTTTTAATAATATTAGCCATAATAAGCGACACAGGTTAAACCAATCACAACCAAAACATTTTAATCATTTAAACAATTTATCAAATGCTGTTAGAGAAGATTTAAGTCAACAACATTCTAATGGTCATAAGGACCGTGATTTACATCAGGAATCACATGATTTTAGTTACCCAACAAGTTTACTGGTTGATCAATGGATTGAACGAATCAAAGAAGTTCGTCCAGAGGGAACAGATGTACTAAGTCGGTCTAATCAAAGCGATGAACAATTGTTTGATGGGCTAATTAAAGACTTAGAATTAATTAAGTCTGCTCATTGGGAACAAATCAATTTATCACCGATCGAACTTGAACAACTTCAAATTACAATGTATTGGCTTAATCATTATGATGAATTGGAGCGGCCAGAATTGATGCGATTAAAAAATAACTTAGATCGCCTTCAACAAAAAATTTATTATTTTCAGCATCAGGACACCTCTGAAAATGAAGTATTCGCTCAGCAAAATTTAAGCGCATATTTCACTAAAGATGAGCAACAAAAACAAAAGATGATGAATCAAAAAAGTGTTCGTAAAACTTCGGATTCGAACCTAAAAAAATTCAAAAGAAATAATCGAAGAGAGTTGATCCGGGCATATGAAATATTGAGTCCGCCTATTTCGATTCGTAAACGCCAGAAGTAAATATTACACTGAAGTTGTCAAGTGAGCTAAAAATTGCTATTATAAATCCTGATTGATAAAAAATCAGTAGGATTTTGAAAGTAGGGATGAAATGGGAGACGCGATATCATATCGTTTAATAAAAAAAGACAAGCAAACTGGGGCTCGTTTAGGAGAAATCACCACACCTCATGGAACATTTGAAACACCAATGTTTATGCCAGTTGGTACACAGGCAACAGTCAAAGCATTGTCACCAGAAGAATTAAAAGCTATGGGTGCAGGAATTATTTTAAGTAACACTTACCATTTATGGTTACGCCCTGGCCCAGAATTAATTGAAGAAGCTGGACATTTACATCAATTTATGAATTGGGATCAAGGTATTTTAACTGATTCTGGTGGATTTCAAGTGTTCTCATTAAGTGAAAATCGTGAATTAACAGAAGAAGGCGTACACTTTAGAAATCATTTGAATGGAAGTAAAATGTTTTTATCACCTGAAAAAGCGATTGATATTCAGCATAAATTAGGTAGTGATATCATGATGAGTTTAGATGAATGTCCACCTTTTGATGCGAGTCATGAATATATGTTAAATTCAATCAATCGTACAACACGGTGGGCAGAGCGGGGATTAAAAGCACACGATCGAACAAGTAAGCAAGCTTTGTTTGGAATTCTTCAAGGTGGAGGATATAAAGATTTACGTATTCAACATGCGAAAGATATGCTAAGTTTAGACTTTCCAGGCTATTCAATCGGAGGATTGTCTGTAGGTGAACCGAAAGATGAAATGTATAAAGTGCTAGATTATACCACACCATTAATTCCTGATCATAAACCACGGTACTTAATGGGAGTAGGATCACCTGATGCACTTATTGAAGGCGTGATTCGTGGAGTCGATATGTTTGACTGTGTATTACCTACTCGAATTGCCCGCAACGGAACGTGTATGACAAGTCAAGGACGATTAGTTGTTAAAAATGCTAAATACGCAAGAGACTTTCGTCCAATTGATGAGAAATGTGATTGCTATGCATGTAAAAATTATACGCGTGCTTATATTCGTCATTTAATAAAAGCAGACGAGACATTTGGACTACGATTAACAAGTATTCATAATGTGCATTTCTTGTTGAATTTGATGAAGCAAGTTCGTGAAGCAATAAAAGCAGATCGTTTATTAGACTTTAAAGAAGAATTTTTTGAGTCATATGGATTGAATGTTGAAAATCCAAAAAATTTCTAATGTTAGTTTTATAAAGATATACAAATATAAAAAATTGAAACAATAAGGGAGTTTTTGTAAATGGGAAATAATGGTAGTTTATTCTATATGCTATTTATGTACGCTGTAATTTTTGGAATTTTTTATTGGTTTGTTTTGCGACGTCAAAAGAAAAAAGCAACAGAAGCACGTAATATGTTAAGTAATTTAGAAGTAGGCGATAAGGTCATTACTATTGGTGGATTATATGGCATTATTGATGAAGTAAATCAAACTGAAAACTACGTTGTTTTAGATTGTGATGGAGTATATTTAACATATGATCGTAATGCAATTCGTCAAGTTATTCAAAAAAATTCAGCAGCAACTGTGTCTGTCGATGAGTTGAAACCTAAAGCAGTTGAGAATCATGATGAAGAAACAACAACTGAGCAATAATGACATTGATTTACTTATTCAGGAAAAACCATATTTACTTCAATGGATGAATATGGTAATAAGAAGTATTGAGGAATCGGATATTCAAAATTTTGAATTAATTGATTTATTGTCATACATTGATTATCATACGAAACATAAATGGCCGATTGAATTTAAAGAGTGGGTTCATATTCTTATACATGTAACACCAGATCAAATTAGAGATTATTTAGCCATTCGTTATCAAGTTTTAGAGGTTCCAAGCTTAGAGACGTTTAATATAGAAGAACTTTTTTAAAAGATTAAATAGTATGCAATCGTTGAACATTCCCAATGGATCATCGATTGCATTTTATTTTATTGAGAACGTTTGTTTGGTATAATAGTAGAAAAGTACTAAGGAAAGAAGTCATACAATGTTTCAATACGGTTTATTAGAATTTCATTCAATAAAAAATGATACTTCTCGAAAAATTATTCATATTGATATGGATGCTTTTTATGCGTCAATTGAAATAAGAGATAATCCTTCTTTAAAAAATAAGCCTGTAGTTATCGGTAATCATCCACTTAAAACGAATAAGAGAGGGATTGTAGCGACTTGTAACTATATTGCGCGATCATACGGTATTCATTCCGCAATGAGTGTGAAAGAGGCTTACGAACTTTGTCCTAAAGCTATTTTTATCCGACCTAGAATGAGTTATTACAAAGAGATTAGTGCAGAGATTCGTGAAATTTTTAAACGAACCACTTCTATGATTGAACCGCTATCTATTGATGAAGCTTTTTTAGATGTGACATCAAATTATTACAACTGCAGTAGTGCAACATTAATTGCTCAGCGTATACAACGAGAAATTTATAAAGATATAGGATTAACTTGTTCTGCCGGTGTGTCTTACAATAAATTTTTAGCTAAAATTGCAAGTGATCAAAATAAGCCTGCAGGTCTGACGGTTATTCCTCCTGAAGAAGCACTTCCTTTTTTAATGGAGTTACCCATTGAAGACTTCCGTGGCGTGGGTAAGCGGTCAAGCGAACGGTTTATTCAGTTAAATATAAAAAATGGATCAGATTTAATTCAGTGGAGTTATGAAGATTTGTATCAAACATTCGGCCAATTAGGACATGATTTATTTTTTAGAGTGCGTGGTATTGATAATCGTCCTGTCAATCAGAAAAGAGCGCGTCAATCAGTTGGAAGAGAACAAACTTATCGTGAATTAATTTATGATACGTCAACTTTATTTCATGCACTTCGTGAAGTGACCGATCGAGTGAGTGCAGATTTAGAGCGTCTAAAATTAAAAGGACGCGTCATTACTTTGAAAATTAGATATCGAGATTTTACAACTTTAACGAAACAAATGAAATTAGATTTTTATTTGAAAGAATCGATTGATATTTTTAGAATGGCTAAATACTTATTTGAAGAGATTGGATCAATTGAGCGTGGTATCCGATTGGCAGGAGTTACCATTAGTGATTTAGAAAAAAATGAATATGAACAAGCAAAATTACTAAAAAAAGAAATAGAATAAGTAATTTATTACAAGAAGAATTGAATTTGTGAAGCGTTTAATCTATTATTAACGTAGTGATGAGTAGTTAGGAGGCCATCTATGTCTAAACATCAGCAAGTTTTAGATTATATTAGGTCGTTACCAGTTGGTGATAAAATATCTGTCCGTCAAGTTGCTCGTGTGTTGAAAATAAGTGATGGGACAGCGTATCGAGCCATTAAACAAGCAGAAGAAGATGGGTTGGTATCTACCATTGAGCGAGTTGGAACGATTAGAATTGAAACAAAAGAAAATCGTGCATTTGAACGATTGACCTTTGAAGAAGTTGTCAACATAACAGATGGTGACGTCTTAGGTGGAGAAGCAGGAATATCAAAGTCGTTAGAACAGTTTTTAATTGGAGCGATGACTGTTGACGCAATGGAGCGTTATTTTACTAAACACGCTATTATGATTGTCGGAAATCGACAAGATGCACAACGTAAAGCTTTAGAAAGTGGTATGGCAGTATTAATTACCGGTGGATTTAAAGCGAGTCAGGAATTAATCGATTTAGCGAATGCACAAGCATTACCTTTAATTAGCACCGCTTATGATACATTTACTGTCGCATCGATTTTAAATAAAGCGATGGTTAATCAATTAATTAAGAAAAAAGTTACTTTAGTTCGTGATATTTATACCCCTTTCGATCGGACAGCTGTATTAAATCATGATAGCACTGTAGAAGATTATAGAAACTTAAGTCATGAAACAGGTCATTCGAGATTTCCGGTTATTCATCAAGATAATCGTTTGATTGGGATTATTACAGCAAAAGATACCGTTGGGAAGTCAGATAAAATGATGATTGAACGAGTGATTACTCGTGACCCTGCTTACACTAAATTAAATAGTAGTGTATCAAGTGTTGCACATTTAATGATTTGGCATAGTTTAGAATTATTGCCAGTCGTTCAAGACAACTTAACATTAGTTGGTATTCTAAGTCGTGAAGATGTCATGAAAGCAATGCAAATTATGCAACGCCAACCGCAAAATACAAATACAGTCGAAGATTTGATTTCAGAACATTTATCGGAAGATCCATCGGGTGATCCGTATCAATTTAAATATCAAGTAAATCCACAAATGACAAATCATTTAGGAACAATCTCGCTAGGAGTTTTATCAGAAGTATTAACATTGTCATTGCATAATGCTGTTTTTAGAACAGAGAAAGCACGATCTGTTATTGATGAATTAAATTTACATTATTTCAAAATGATTCAAATTGATTCAGAAATGACAATAAAAATTGATATACTCGATCGAACAAGAAAGTCAATAAAAGCAGACTGTTATGTTTATGTACATAATCAGCTTTATGCTAAAGCGTTCGCAAGTTGTCAATTAATGGATAAGTAGAGGGAGCACATACATGTCAAACAATACAAATATTTATAGACAAATTTTTGAATTAATTCAATCATATAACACGATTATTTTACATCGTCATATTCATCCAGATCCTGATGCATTAGGTGCTCAAGGAGGATTGCAACGGTTAATCGAAGCAAATTTTCCTGATAAAGTAGTCTATACAGTTGGGCAAATTCCAGAAAATTTAGAATTTTTAGGCGTTAAAACTTCAGATATTCGATTTGGTCACTATCAGCAAGCGTTAGTTATTGTTTTGGACACAGCCAATCAAGCAAGAATTGATGACCAACGTTACAATTTAGGTGAAAAGATTATTAAGATCGACCATCACCCAGCTACAGATCCTTATGGTGATGTTCAATGGGTTGAAGATCATCGATCATCTACTTCAGAAATGATTGTTCAATTAAGTCATGAATTAGGGAACGATTTTAAAATGACAAAAGAAGCTGCAGAATTATTATATGCAGGAATTGTTGGAGACACGGGTCGTTTTCTATATGATAGTGTGGATGCTAATACATTCTACTATGCGGGACAATTACAAGAAGCTGGAGTAAATACAGCGTTAATTGGACGTAATTTGGACCAAATGCCTTTAAAGGTGGCTCAATTGGCTGGGTATGTGTATTCTCATGTTAATATTAATGAAAATGGATTAGCCTATGTTGATTTGACGAATCAGTTGTTACGCAAATTTAATGTCGATTCTGATGAGTCAAGTATGATTGTTCCTTTAATTGGTAAAATAGAAGAAGTTAAAATTTGGGTAATTTTTGTTGCTCAAGCTGATGGAACATTTAGATGTCGAATCCGTTCAAAAGAAGTGACAATTAATCACGTAGCTGAACAGTATAGAGGGGGCGGACATCATTTAGCTAGTGGTGCAAAAGTTCATGATTTAAGTGAACGTGAAGCTCTTTTAGAATCATTAAATCATTTACTTGAAAATGAATAAAATAAAAAAGATGGTGAACAAAATGATATGCTCCCCCTAAAGTAGACACTTGAAAAAGTAAAACTATTTTAGGGGGAGTTTTTCATGCGTAAAAATAAACGTCATTCGGCTAATGAGTTAATGTATTTTATTGATCTCTATTTAATCAGTGGAATACCCTATGTAGAATTACAGGAAAATTATGGCTTAAAATTAAATGATAAAAACTTTCGAAAGTATCTTAATAAGTATAGATTACATGGGCCTTCGGCCTTAATATCAAAAGGTACCAATAACAATTATTCTGAGGTTTTTAAGAAGAAAATTATTGACGAACATTTGATTG
>NZ_JAGN01000053.1 GCF_000526675.1 Atopobacter phocae ATCC BAA-285 | reverse complement strand
ATCGAGGTTATCAATATACCTCTCATGCATTCGCTCAATTTATTAAGGATCACCAAGCCATTCAAAGTATGTCACGTGTAGGAAAATGTATCGATAATGGTCCAATGGAAAACTTTTTTGGCATGCTCAAATCAGAATTATATTATTTAAATAAATATGATACATTTGAAAGTTTAACAAAAGATATTGATCAATATATTCATTTCTTTAACACTAAACGAATCACCTTAAAGATGGGGTTAGCCATTCCAGCATAAAAAACACCTATGGATGAAAAACCATAGGTGCATAAAATTTATTTTTTACCTGTCTACTTGACAGGGAGCAGTTCATAGTCTAGGAAACCGTCTTTTTTTTATGCTCAATATGGATAATTAATCTCATCGTATTCATTTGCTTTAGTAATGATACAACGCTTCTCGCATTTTTCGGCGACAGCGTTTTAAAGCATTTTGAACACTTTCAACAGGACGACATACTCGTTCTGCAATTTCATCTATCGTATACCCCTTTGTATACCAGTAAAAACTTTTCTGTTCAAAATCAGATAGTGAATGTATAAAATAATCCACAGATTCTTCCAATAAAACATGCGCTTCTGGATGAATATAAGGCGAAGGACCACCTGATGTTTGTTCATAATATTTATTTGCTATTCGTTCTGTTTCAAATTCTTCATACATTACATTGTCGCGACTACTTGCTCTTTTCTTGGCCAATGCACGTCGCAGAATAGAATTAATTTCATTCTTTAAACACGTTCGATAATAAGCTGTAAAACCCGTCCCATTTTCAACATTATATTTACCCATTGCACGATAGAGTACCGTAGAAGCCTCTTGAATAAAATCATCTCGTTCTAACTCGGCAATTGGATACAAATACGAATAACGGTACATCATTGCACTAAATCGCTTAAAAAATTCTTCAAATAATTCTTCTTCTCCTGCTTGATAACGTAATAATAACTCATCTAATGATTCTTTTTTTAGCATGTGACTACCCCTTCTTCATCACCACACTGAATCACTTGATTTTAGAAATTACTTGTAATCATTTTTTATGTTGACCTTGTTCACTTAAATCTTTAAGTAATTGATTCAAAGTAATCAACTGGCTTGGATGCCAAGGTGAATTACGTCGTTTCAATTGCTGCTGTATCTCTTTACTCTCTGACTCTAAATTTTGTTTAGACACTTGAATCGCTCGATATAACTCTCGAGCTGATTGTCGTAAAGCGCCTTGCTGAAAGACCACACATTGCTCAGCCAAATCGCTTGTCGCAACGGTTAATGTAATTAGTGGTGAAAGTAATTCTTTAACGGTTCGTTCAATATAACTATCTGCTGTTTCGCCTTCTTTGGTGAAAACAACACTTAAATTATATTCATCAAACATTTGTTCAATACCTTCAACTAATTGGGCATCAAAAACGACTAAAACAATGAGCTCTTCACGTGCTGCATAGTCCGATAGAATACGTAATAATTCATCCCGTGCTAACCCTATTTCATCTCTTTTTTTTAAAGATAATAATTCTGGCCAAGCACCAATCATATTATACCCATCAACTATTAATAATCGCTGTTTCATTGATTAGCCCGCTTTCTAAAGACTTCATACATTAACAAGCCTCCCGCTACACTTGCATTTAAACTTTGAACATGACCAACCATTGGGATTGATATCATACCATCGCAATTTTTTTTGACTAACGCGGATATTCCTTTACCTTCATTTCCAATCACTAAACCAATTGGACCTGATGCATCGAGTGTCGTATAAGATTCTCCGTTCATATCTGCTCCGAATATCCATAAGCCAGCTTCTTTTAATTCTTCAATCGCACGTGTTAAATTAGTTACTCGTGCAACAGGTACGTGTTCAATTGCTCCTGTTGAAGTTTTTGCTACTGTCCCTGTTAACAAAGCTGAGTGATGTTTTGGAATGATTAAACCATGACATCCACTTGCGTCAGCTGTACGTAAAAGTGATCCTAAATTATGTGGATCAAGAATCCCATCTAAAATCATAACAAATGGTGGTGTATTTGATTGTTTAGCGTGCTCTAAAATATCCTCGATTGTTTTATATTCGAAAGCTGCTACACTCAAGACAAATCCTTGGTGTACGCCTTCGTTTGTTAAATCTTGCAATTTCTTTTTGGGCGCCACTTGAATTGGGATATTTTTTGCTTTCGCTAACTTCACTATAGTGTCTTTATCTCTACCACTCAAGCCTTCTTGTATAAATAATTTATTAAATGCCGTTTGTTCCTGGAGTGCGCTCAAAACAGCATGTTTTCCATAGATAAAGTCGACCATTTCATCATTTTTAGGGTCTAAAACGACATGATTTTCACTTTTTACTTGTTTTTTTGAATAATTTGTTCTTTTTTCATTGAAGCCCCCCATGTTTCGACGACTTTTTTTTATTTCTTTCATTTTTCTCACACCTTTCGCTTATTTTAGTATATAATATTTCGTTTAAATTTTCTTTTGAATAAATAAAAGAGGCTGGACTATATGTATCCACCCCTCTTATTTAAATTATGTTCCAAGAATTTGTATCTCATTGGTAATATATTCAATTGCTTGTTCCATTAAATAATTCAAGCGCTCTTCTTGATTCATTAAACTTAAATAACCAATTACTGATTCAAAGCCAGTTGCTACTCGATACGTGATAATATCGGCATTTTTGGCACTTGTATGACTACTGCTATTTCTTCCTCGTTTAAAAATAGATAGTTCCTCTTCATTTAACATTTCTTGTTCAAGCCAATATTTCATTATTCGAGCTTGAGCTTTCGCAGAAACAAATTTAACGGCTTGTTGATGTAAACGATTCGGTTTAGTCAATCCTTGATCAATTAAATAACGTCGCACATGCGTTTCGAATATCGCATCGCCCAAGAAAGCTAACGCCAATCCATTTAATTGTGTAAAATCTCTTGTCACTTTAGTTAGCCTCTTTTCCAACGTGTTCCTTGCGGCGTGTCTTCTAAAATAATCCCTTGCTCTTTTAGTTGATCGCGTATCGCATCACTTTTAGCAAAATCTTTCTCTGCTCGTGCTTGAAGACGTTGATCAATTAATTGTTGTACTTCTTCATCTAATAATTCTTTTGTTCCTTCAATAACAATTCCAAAAACATCTAATAATTCAGTCAGTATACGACGTCCTGCCTCTAGTGTGTTTTTAGAAACCGATTCACTTGATACCAGTGTATTAAGTTGACGAGAAAATTCATGCAACACGGCTAAAGCATTCGGTGCATTAAAATCATCATCCATCGCTATAATAAAACGATTCATATAATCTGAAAAATCAATTGTTTCGCCTTCTGATGCTGATTCTAGACGATAATCAATATTATGAATTGTTGTTCTAAAACGCTCTAAATTCGTTTGCGCTTCTTCCAATGTTTTTGTATTAAATACTAGAGGATGACGATAATGAGCAGTCGCTAAATAAAAACGAATCACTAACGGATCAAATTGTTTGACCAAATCATGAAGTAACATAAAATTACCAAGTGATTTACTCATTTTTTCGCCTTCAGCAGTCGTTACAAAACCATTGTGTAGCCAATAATTGGCAAATTTTGCACCATTACGCGCCTCACTTTGAGCAATTTCATTTTCATGATGTGGGAAAGTTAAATCATGACCACCTGCATGAATATCAATTGTCTTACCTAAGTAATGTCCAGCCATAACTGAACATTCGATATGCCATCCTGGTCGCCCAGCGCCCCAAGGACTTTTCCAGCTTATTTCACCTGGCTTTACATTTTTCCATAGGGCAAAATCGATCGGACTTTCTTTCTTTAAGTTATCATCTTCATTTGTTCGCTCACTTGCACCGTGACGTAAATCTTCAATGCTTTGGTCACTTAATTTACCATAGTCTTTAAAACGGTCTGTTCTAAAGTACACGTCGCCATCTGCTTCATACGCATAACCTTTTTGAATTAACTCTTCAATAAATTGAATAATGTCTTCAATATGATTCATAACACGTGGATGAGCAGTTGCTCGTTTGACATTAAGTTGCGATGTATCATCAAAGAATGCCTGAATGTATTTTTCAGCAACGGCTTCAACAGATTGATCCGTCTCCTTCGCCACGCGGATAACTTTATCATCAACATCTGTAAAGTTTGAAATATATTCTACTTCATATCCACGGAATTCTAAATATCGACGAATAGTGTCAAAGACAACTGTACTTCTTGCATTTCCGACATGGATATAGTTGTATACAGTTGGGCCACAGACATACATCTTTACTTTATTCGGTTCAATTGATTGAAATTCTTCTTTTTGATTTGTTAACGTATTGTATAGTTTAATCATTTACTTTAATCCTCTCAATTGATAAAAGCGAATCAATTGATAGAGCGCTGAAATAATCCAGTCGTTCAATAATTAATTCGCCCTGTCTGATTTCAATTCTTGTACATTGCTTGACCGCACTGTTACAAATTTATGATGCGGTAACTTGCATTGCTTCTTTTACGTGATTAATCACTCGATCTTTACCTAGTAATTCAATCGTATCCCCAATTGAAGGGCCATGTGTTGCACCACTTGTTGCGACACGTAAAGGCATGTATAATTTCTTACCTTTAACACCCGTTTCTTTTTGAACAGCTTTGATTGCTGCCATAATATTTTGACTTGTCCACTCTTCAATTGCTTCAATTTGAGTCACAAAAGTGTTAAGAACAGTAGAAACTTGTTCTTCTCTCAATACTTCCTGTTCCTCTTCACCAAACGAAATACCTTCTCCAAAGAAAATAGAAGATAATTGAACAATTTCTGCAGTATAAGTCATTTGTTCATGATATAACCCAACTAAGCGTGTTAACCACTCTTTGTTTGTATCTACATCCGTTGCTTCAACAATTCCTTGTTTTACTAATTGTTCGATAGCAGATTCTGCAACGACATCAAGTGGTGTTTGTTTAACATAAGTATTGTTAATCCACTCTAATTTTTTCGCATCAAAGGCTGCAGGAGACTTACTTAAACGATTAACATCAAAGGCTTCGATTAATTGCTCGCGACTGAAAATTTCTTCTTCGCCAACTGGTGACCATCCTAATAATGTAATAAAGTTAAACATCGCTTCTGGTAAATAGCCTAATTCTTTATATTGTTCGATGAATTGTAAAATACTTTCATCTCGTTTAGATAGTTTTTTACCTGTCTCACTATTAACAATTAATGTCATATGACCAAAACGTGGAACGTCCCATCCAAATGCTTCATACACCATCATTTGTCGAGGTGTATTAGCGATATGATCATCACCACGTAAGACATGTGTAATTTCCATAAAGTGATCATCCACTACAACGGCAAAATTATATGTTGGCATACCGTCTTTTTTCTTAATAACAAAATCGCCTGTTACATCTTTAGCTTGGAAGTGAATATCTCCTTTAACTAAATCGTTAAATTCATAAATACTCGAAGGATTCACACGCAAACGAACAGCAGGAATACGTCCTTCAGCAATGAATGCTTCCTCTTCTTCTTTTGTTAAATGTGCATGTTTTCCAGCATAGCGAGGCACTTCACCTTTTGCTAATTGTTCTTCTCGTTCCGCTTCTAATTCTTCTTCAGTCATGTAGCAATTGTATGCCTTATCTTCCGCAATTAATTGCTCAATTAATGGATCATAAATATGACGACGTTCAGATTGACGATATGGGCCAAACTGCCCTGGTTTATCTGGTCCTTCATCCCACTCCATACCTAACCAAGTTAAGTTCTCGAGTTGGCTTTTTTCTCCATTTTCAATATTACGTTTTAAATCAGTATCTTCAATTCGAATAATAAATTCGCCACCGTAATGACGTGCAAATAAATAATTAAATAAAGCTGTTCGTGCATTCCCAATATGTAAATGTCCGGTTGGGCTTGGTGCATAGCGAACGCGCACTTTTTCAGTCATGTAACCAGTCCTTTTCTGTTTTTAATTCATTCATTATTATAGCACAAGTTCATATAAAATGAGAAAATCACTGTTTATTTTCAGGAATAAATCCATTTCTTTTACCGAGGTCTTTTTTATTATTTACTCTTACTCATGATATACTACACATAAACGTAAAGGAGGAACCATATGCAGCAAGTATTCATTCAAACGTTTGGTTTTATTTTAGCCATATTGGCTGGGTATTGGAGTAAACGTACAGGTATTTTGAGTGATAAAGACGGCAAATTAATCGCTCGCCTGATTATGACTTTTACATTGCCCGCCACAATTATTTTAAATTTGAACGGTGCCCATTTATCACATCATTTATTTTCACTCGCTCTTCTAGCTATCTTTATGAATGTTCTATTTTTAATAATCGGCTATCTTTTTTGTCCCAATGCACCTTCAAATGAGCAAGCTTTTACAATGCTTTCTCAGGGAGGATACAATATTGGTAATTTCACCATTCCTTTTGTCCAACAGTTAGTCCCTCTTGCAATTCCGTTTATTGCTGGTTTTGACATGGGGAATGCGATTATGTTATTCGGTATCACACCCGCTTTAACGAAACGATTGGTCTCAACGCACGAAAAGGAATCTATTGTCCAAAGCATTCAAGCGACTCTTCTCATTTTATTGCGCTCTATTCCATTCATAACCTACTTAATTATGGTTATACTCTCTTTGTTAAAATGGCAATTACCTGATATTGTATTGGCTCCGATTCAACTATTTAGCCAACCTAATTCTTTTTTATCGATGTTTATGATTGGCATATTTTTACAATTCAAATTGCCCAAACACGAACTGAAACTGGCAATCCGTGCATTAAGTATTCGATATGCACTCACAATCATAACCATTCTATTTATTTTGTTCATTTCGCCTCAACCCAACGAATTAAAAATCGGTTTGTTGCTTTTAACGGTTGCTCCGATTGGAACGATGTCCACTATTCATATGATTAGTTTTAATAATCGTACAGATTTAACAGGGGTCGTTTCATCGGTAAGTATTATGATTTCCTTATTATCAATGGTCGTTCTGCTAAGTCTCTCTCTATATTAATTATCCATATTTTTATACTATATAAAGGTTAAAATATATATTTTCTTGTTTAGTATAAATAAATAAGAGAATCCATAGAGAACATTTATTCTCTATTATGATTCTCTTATTTATTTCAAAAAAATTAAAGATTATTCTATTTTTTATTTAACGAGAGATTTTCATTATTTTTTCATACTCTACACAAAAGCCATTATTCGACACTCATTCTATTTTAGCCCCAATAAATTGGGAAGTAGCATTGTTATCCATGGGATAAAAGTTACCATTAATAATACTACAAAAATAGCAATATAATATTTTAATAATTCAGGCATTACTTTTTCAACATTCGTATTACCTACACGGGCGCCTAAATATAAAATATTTCCAATTGGCGGTGTTATACCTCCAATACATAAATTAAAAGTAATCATAATCCCAAATTGGATAGGTGACATACCAAAATTGCTAACTATTGGAAGGAAAATTGGTGTAAATATTAATATAGCTGGAGTAATATCCATAAACGTACCTATGAATAGTAAAAAAACATTTATTATTAACAATATTACAATTCTATTGTCACTTAAAGACAATAATGCTTGGGCAATTGCGTCAGGTAAGCCTGTAAAACTCATTACCCATCCCATAATATTTGATGCTCCAATCAGTAACATAATAATACCTGTTGTTTCTGCTGATACTTTTATAATATCAAATAGTGCTTTTAAATCTAATCTATCATAGAAAAAAGAAAGTATCAGTGCATATGCAACTGCTATACAGCTTGCTTCTGTTGCTGTAAATACTCCTGCAATAATTCCACCAACTACTATTAGTATAAGAAGCAGCGAGGGAATAGATTCTAAAATTATTCTTAAAGGAGTATGCTGTGTAATTCTTTTTCCACCAGTATAACCTTTCTTTTTAGCAATAATTCCTGCTACAATAGCCACACCTATTCCCCATAATATACCCGGTATATAGCCCGCTAAAAATAATGCAGCCACCGAAGTGCCCCCTGAAATTAATGAATATGTTATTAATACATTAGATGGTGGGATGAGTAGTCCCGTTGGTGCAGATGCAATATTAGTAGCAGCAGAATATTCACGATCATATCCTTCACTCTCCTGAATGGGTCCAACAATTGATCCCATTGCAGATGCAGCCGCTATACCAGAACCTGATACAGCACCAAATAACATATTAGATAAAATATTTGTCATGGCTAATCCACCTGGTAATTTCCCCATCAAAAGTTGCGCTAACCGTATCAACTTGATAGCAATTCCTCCTTTATTCATAATATTTCCAGCTAATACAAAAAAAGGAATCGCTAATAAGGTAAATACAGACACTCCTGAAAAAATTCTTTGAGCAGCTGTTATTAACGCTGAGGAAATATCTAAAGTTGGTAAAATTCCTACAATAGAAGAAAACGCAATCCCAACTGCTATTGGTGTTCCGATTAAAAGTAACAATAATAATACTACAATCATTATTACTCCTGAGAATACTAATATTGACATTATTCTCCCTCCATATCTAAAGATACTTCATTACTAATTGTGTATTTTTTTATAAGTTCAAATATATTTATGCAATTTGAAATAGCCATCAAAATACCAGATATAGGTAAAATTGCATAAAATGCACCTATAGGCATTTGTAAAGCTGGCGTTATTTGAGATAATGTTAACTTCATTATCAGTGATCCTCCTACAATAAAGATCAATATTGCAAAAGACATTACCAATAATTCATTAATAACTTCAATAATCATTCTCCATTTGTTATTGAATTTATCAATAACAAAAGTCAGCCGCATATGTTCTCTTTTTGTAACTACTAATGTTGCTGCAAACAAAGCGAGCCACGTAAATCCATAAGTTAAAACTTCTTCAGTCCAAGCAGATGGATTGTTGAAAATATATCTAGATGTAACTTGCATTAAACCAATTATTGTAATACCTAAAAATATTAATACATTAATAAAAGATAATATTTTTTGGATTAGCTTTCTTATATTTTTCATTTCTATCGATAAAGTCCATATAATTGTGTAAAAGATAAAAGGTCATATAAAGCTCCTTTTACGGTACAATGTTTTTACCACAAAACATACCTAGGAGGACTTTACATGACCCAAGTACATTTTACAATGAATAGAGAAGAGGTTCAAAGCATTATTGAACATTCGGTAAAAGATGATGCCTCGAAAAGCATTTTGACAACAGTGTTCAACCAATTGATGGAGAATCAACGAACAGAATATATCCAGGCCGATAACTATGAACGAGCAGAAAGTCGTCAGAGCCAAAGAAATGGCTATTATGAACG
>NZ_JAGN01000052.1 GCF_000526675.1 Atopobacter phocae ATCC BAA-285 | reverse complement strand
TTCGAAGATGCCTTCCAATACACAGTAATGGATAAGAGTCACAATCGTTTAAAAAGTACTAATCTTCTTGAACGATTGAACCAAGAAGTACGCCGAAGAGAAAAGATTATTCGTATTTTCCCCAATCGTGTGTCAGCCAATCGTTTAATTGGTGCTGTCCTGATGGACACGCATGACGAATGGATCAGTTCTAAAAGAAAGTATATCAAGTTTAACCAGTAAGAGAGTATAGAACATTGTACTAGAAACTTTTACACAAGATTATGGACTTGACTCGAGCTACTCAAAAGTGGCAATTAGTTTATTTTAAACGGATATTATAAATTAAAGTTAATATTTGTTAAGATTGAGTAGTATGACTTCTATGTGTCAATTACGATAATATAAATAAAATTGTTTAAAAAAGATGACGGAGGTCATCTTTTTTGTTTATAAACTTCTATTCAAATTGCCACTTTTTTTCTAATCAATTGTTTAATCTGGGTATAATTGTATCTCGTTTAAGACATATTCTGTTATCCTTCTTATTAAAAAATAATAAAATTGTAATAAAAAGCTATTGCAATATTTTTTTTGATAATATAGTATTAAATAGCTTAAAAGGTATAGGAGGAATATCATGACGACCAAAATAACAAAAAATGTTTTATTAGCTTTATCAGCAGCTTCGGCTAGCATGATTTTATTTAATAGTGATCAAATTTTAGCAAGTGAGGCAGTGGAAGAAAATACAGTTAATTTAGGTTTGCAATCAGACCTTTTTAATATAAGTATAGAAGATTTATCAGAAGATATTTTAAGTGGTTTAACTGAAGAGGAATTATTGGCATTACAAGAAGTTCCAGAAGATGAAACAGAAGGCGAAAAAGGATTGCCTGAAACAGAAAAACTTGAAGAGTTAGACTTAAATAATATTGATTTAGAAAAGATTAGTCCAGATCAATTAACGAAAGAACAACGTGAAATTTTAGGTTTAGAAGAACCTAATTCAAACGCATCAGAAGAAGAGAGAAAAGAGTCTTCTGAAACAGAAAAAATAGTGAGTTAGATTTAGAGAATATTGATTTAGAAAATATTGATCCAAATCAATTAACGAAAGAACAACGTGAAGCACTTGGTCTTGGTGAAGATGGTTTAAGCATTGAAGATTTAGATTTAGAAAAACCTGGTCAAGATATTCCTGGTTTAGAAGAAGAACCAATCGATGCATTTGTGTCCGACCAACCAAAAGGAATACGTCTTGCGGAACAATTAGATACAACACACACTGCACCATTGCAAAAAGACGTTAATGGTGGGGCAGGTACAGTGATTGCCGTGTTAGATGTTGGTTTTGATGTCGAACATCCTTACTTTAAATTAAATAAATCACTAAAAGGAAGCAACCAGCTTGTCACGAAAGAATCATTGGATGCTTTAAAAGCAAAAGAAAACATTAACTATGGTAAATGGGTTAATGAAAAAATCATTTTTGAACATGATTATATTAAAAATGACGAAATTCTTCGTGGATCAGACATTCAAGATGACCATGGGACACACGTTGCCGGGACAATTGCTGGGAATACAGACAAACCGTCTTCAAATGGATTTGTAATGAATGGGATTGCGCCAAATGCTCAATTAATGTTAATGAAAATTGGTGGCGAAGCGAATAAATCAGAATTCGCAAAAAGTTATGCACAAGCCATTTTAGATGCAGTTCGTTTAGGTGCAACAGTCATTAACTTAAGCGCTGGAAAAACAGCTGATTCAGATGTCTTTTTAACTGAAGAGGTTTTAAATGCGGTAAAAGCTGCAAAAGATAAAGGCGTTGCGATTATTGCTGCTGCGGGTAATGAGGAAGCTTTTGGTGGAGCATATAGCAAACCATCAGCAGATCATCCAGATTTCGGTACAGTAAATAGTCCATCGATTTTAGATGACGTCATTAGTGTGGGAGCTTATCAACCATCACAAACACTTAGTCTAGAAGGACGATTGAAAGGTACAGATGTTAATGTATCATTCCCTCTAGCGATTGCTAAGTCATTTGAAGCTAACAAAGACTACCAAATGGCGGATGGTGGATTTGGTTCTGAAGAAGAGCTAACTAAAGATAAAATTGCTGGAAAAATCGTTTTAGTAACACGTGGTCAATATGATTTCAGCGACATTTTAAAACGTAGCGAAACAAATGGTGCAGTCGGTGTATTAATTGTTAATAATGTACAAGATGGCAATTTCACCATTCCTTATGATGCATATCCTTTAGGAATGATTAGTCAAAAAGACGGTGAAACACTAAGAAGTCACTTAAATGGCACCCTTTCATTTACTTCAGATTATAAAGTAGGTTCATCTGTGGGTGGACGTCGTATGATTAAACAATCGAGCTGGGGTGTGAATAACCAAGGTGAAATTAAACCAGATGTTGTAGCGCCAGGATATGAAGTTCATTCATCGATTAGTAAAGAAAAATTCGGCATTCAAAGTGGTTCAAGTATGGCAGCACCTCATGTGGCCGGAACAATGGCATTGTTACATCAGAAATATGCAAAGTTATTCCCTAATATGTCACAAGCTGACCGTACAGCATTAATTAAAAAAGTATTATTAAGTTCAGCGACGGCATTATTTGACGAAGAAAGTCAAACATTCTATTCACCACGCCAACAAGGTGCTGGTGCAATAAACGCTGATAAATCAGCGAATGCAAAATACTACTTAACAGGAACGAATGGTCAATCAAAAATTAACTTACATAATATTAAAGATAATTCATTTGATTTAACTTTCCAAATCCATTCAATTGATGGCAAAGTGAGTCCCGAGGGATTAGATTATCAAGTGCATTGGATGACAGACCAAGTGAAAGAGGGTAAATTTGCATTAAAACCTAAAGCTTTAGGACATACAGAGTGGACACCACTTCAAATGAATCAAGCAACCAATGAAGTAACTGTTCGAATCGACTTAAGTCAAGTAGATGACGAGCTAAAACTGATGATGAAAAACGGCTACTTTGTTGACGGATTTGTGCGTGTTCGTTCTCACGGCCAATCATCTGAAGAATTAATGAGTATTCCATTTATCGGATTTAAGGGTGATTTCAATAACTTACCAGCCATTGAATCATCGATTTATGATCAATTAGCGGGTAAATTCTATGGACAAGGTGTAGAATCATTTGAAACAAATCAATTTGATTTTGATTCAACATTTGGATTCAAAGAAAAGAACTATACAGCATTAAAATCTGAATACAAACCATTCGAATTAATCGAAGCAGAGAAACAATCCGATTTTAATCCGTTATCAATTAATGCGTCAAGTTCTCATACGTTCTTAGGAAGCTATGACCACGACGAAGAAGGTTTCTTAAAAACATTTGTAATGAAAGATGGCCAAGTGTACTTAGCTATTTCACCAAATGGCGATGGTAATTTAGACGAGTTAGAATTCCAAGGAACTGTATTACGTAACGTCAAAAATCTTAAAGCCGTAGTATTCAAAAAAGGTGAAGAAAATCGTATTTTATGGACGAGCGAAGTGACACCAAGCACACGTAAAAACTTCTCTAACAACGTTCAAGGATATACTAGTTTCTCTCATACAAAATGGGATGGTAAAAAGCAAGATGGTACGAAAGTAGAAGATGGTGAATACATTTACCGTATTTTATACACACCAACATCAAACGGTGCAGAAGAACAAGCGATGGACTTCTTGATTTACGTGGATACAGTAGCACCAGAGTTACCTAAGATGGCACAATTTGATGAAGCAACCCGTCAATTAGCAGTTGTTCAAACAGCAGACTTAAATGATCCATCAATCTATCGTGCGCGTGTAGCCTTCTCTTATTCAGTGGCATCTGAAGAAGGAAATATGACTTTCACGAAATACTTTACAATGGATGAAAGCGGGATGATTCATATTCCAGAATCATTTGAAAATGAATTAGGTGAATCCGTTCAAGTGGTGATGGACCAATTGGTTTATGTCGTAGAAGATCGTGCAGGTAACTTCAGCAGTGTGAAATTAAATGATTTATTAGCTGCATATGACGTGAAAGGCGAACCGAAAAAAGATCATAATCAAAATACTGATCAAGAAACGGAAGAAAAAGCGCCTGAACATCATTCAGAAAATCAATCTAAACCTTTACCACACGATAAGATGGAATTAAATCCATCAAATCCAATGGAACCAAAACATCAATCAGAAAATGTTCAACCAAAATCAGATGCTAACCAAGCGACTGATAAAGAAAAATCAGAAACGATGAACACCAGCCATCAAGTAAAAAGTTCATCAGCTGTTGCTTTACCACAAACAGGTGAAGCGTGGAATACTCATCAAACAGTTGGATTATGGGCAATGGTCGTTGGATGTTTCGCTTACTTATCAGGACTTGTGAAACGTGAAAATAAAGAAAACGACAATCGTTAATCTTCAATGACTGAATCAACCAGTCATTAAATAATTGTTCAGATGATCAAGACGCTAAAATACGAGCCTTTGTGCATCGGTTTTAGCGTTTTTTTTGGTATTTTCTTACTCAGTTGATTAGAATAAAAATGTGTGTTAAACGATGACAAGTATAACAAACAGATGTTGTGTGCTTTTCAAATCGCTACTTTTGCGTTAATAATGTTTTTAAACCCAATTTTGTGTTAATATATTACTGTTAACGATAAAGGAGATAGACGATGCAATATTTAGGTGTAATGGCGATTGTAAAGACAATCGTTCTATTCATAATGTTCTATTTAAGTATGTGGGCGATGCGCCCCATTCGATTTGAAAAATGGTTTAAAGTGGGACATGAAAAAGAAGCGCAATTGTTATTTTTATTCATAACCATGGGAGTGGCTTATTTAGCTAGTCAGTTCATTTTTTTATTGATGGACTTAACTAGTCAATATGTATTACTATTCTAATAAGAGAAGATAATTAAGGGGAACAGTTAAATGAACGATGTAATTAAAGTACGTGGCGGAAGAAAATTAAAAGGAAGAGTACGTGTGGAAGGCGCGAAAAATGCTGTACTGCCAATTATGGCAGCTAGTATTTTGCCAACACAAGGCGTTAGTACGTTTAGTAATGTACCGAATTTATCAGATGTGCACATGATGTTGAATGTGTTAGGTTCTTTAAACGTGAAAGGAACTTTTAACGAAAAAGACTCTACGTTAGTTATTGATGCAACAGGTGATGTCACAACGATTGCGCCGTTTGAATACGTGAGTCAAATGCGTGCGTCAATTGTTGTAATGGGACCACTCTTAGCGCGTTTTGGGCATGCAAAAGTGGCGTTACCGGGTGGCTGTACAATTGGATCACGCCCGATTGATTTACACTTAAAAGGTTTTGAAGCGATGGGTGCGACCATTGAACTAAAAAATGGATATGTTATTGCTGAAAGTCAAGGCTTACATGGGGCTCAAATTTACTTAGATTTTCCAAGTGTAGGTGCAACACAAAACTTAATGATGGCAGCTGTATTAGCTGAAGGAACAACGATTTTAGAAAACGTCGCACGTGAACCAGAGATTGTTGATTTAGCAAACTACTTAACTAAAATGGGTGCACATATTGTCGGTGCAGGTACAGAAACAATCCGAATTGAAGGTGTGAAAGAATTAGTCGCAGCGGATCATACTATTATTCCGGATCGAATTGAAACGGGAACATTTATGATTGCGGCAGCTATAACAGGTGGCGATATCTTTATTGAAGATGCGCTAGTGGAACATAATCGTTCATTAGTTGCTAAATTAACTGAAATGCGTGTTGTGTTCAAAGTGTATGATGATGGTGTGCGTGTCATTGGACCAGATGTGTTGAAGGCAACAGATGCGAAGACGATGCCTTATCCTGGTTTCCCAACTGACATTCAAGCGCCATTTACAATTGCTCAAATGTTAAGTGAATCCAAATCATCAATGACTGAAGCTGTATTCGAAAATCGTTTCCGTCATTTAGAAGAAATGCGTCGAATGAACTTAGATTTCACGATTCAAGGAAGTACGGCTTTCATGAATGGGGATGCTCAATTGATTGGAGCAGAAGTAGCAGCGACTGATTTGAGAGCAGCAGCCGCTTTAGTTTTAGCGGGTATGCGTGCAACAGGTGAAACAACAGTAACGCATCTTCACTATTTAGATCGTGGTTATTATCAATTTACTGAAAAATTACAAGCATTAGGAGCAGATTTAGAACGTGTAACAATGAGTGATGCGAAAGTAACGGTTTAAGTGCTCAACGATGAATCAATCGATAGCATATCAAAGTAAAGGGGGAGGGGAATATGAACGTTAAAGATATTGGTATTGATTTAGGCACAAGAAATACATTGATCAGTATTCGTGGTGAAGGCATTGTGATTAATGAACCAAGTTGTTTAGCGATTGATCGAACGACCCTTCGTCCTATTGCTTATGGAAAGAAAGCGTATGAAATGATTGGTCGGACGTCTCAAGATGTGGACGTTATTTTCCCATTACAAGGCGGGGTTATTGCCGATTTTAATCGCGCTTTATTATTGCTTGGATATTTTACTCAGCAATTAAACATTCATGGCTTGCTTGCTCGTAGTGATATGTTAATTTGTATTCCAACGAATATTACATCCATTGAAGAAAAAGCAATCATTGATGTAGCGAAAGAAAGTGGAGCGCGTCAAGTATTCGTGGAAGAAGAACCTAAAGTAGCCGCAGTCGGTGCAGGGTTAAATATCTTTGCTCCAGTGGGACACATGATTGTCGATATGGGAGGCGGAACAACAGATGCCGCTGTCCTATCATTGGGTTCGACTGTTGTGAGTGATTCGATTAAAGTAGCCGGGGATGTGCTAGATGAAGCGATTATTCAAATGGTTAAAGATCGTTATCATTTGATTATTGGAGAAAGCATGGCTGAAAAAATCAAATTGAAATTAGCACGTGCACTACCTGAATTGAATCCTCAGTCAATGCGTGTGTCCGGACGAGATATTATGTCCGGCATGCCGAAAACACAAACAATTACTTCAAAAGATGTATATGATGCGATTGATCCTAGCCTAATGAAAATTGAAGAAGTTATTCATAGTGTGTTAGAACAAACACCACCAGAATTAGCTAGTGATATTTATGAGGGTGGTATTTATTTAACAGGTGGATGTGCATTAATTTTAGGGCTAGCTGAACGGTTGACAACTGATTTTGAGGTAAATTTTGTAGTAGCTACTTCGCCATTAGAGGGTGTAGCAATTGGCGCAGGAGATTTGTTAGAAAAATTAGCAGCCCGACCAACATTTTGGGATTTAATTTTACGTATTTTTAGCAGTAAACGAGTCATCAAAAATCCAACTGGTCGCGAAAATCGCAAAAATATAAATGAAAGCCAGGTAGACATATATGAATCGATGGACAAGTAGTCAAAAAGCGTTACTCAAAACATTGGTCTATTTTTTAATGTTTATTTTGCTCTCAATTATCGTATTGATTATCGGATTGATGGTCGGTTACGGAGTAATTGGTGACGGCAAACCATTGAGTATTTTAAATCAAGAAGTATGGAAAAATTTAATGAGTTATTTCTAAGAAGACTTCAAAAACGAAGTCTTTTTTAGTCGAACAAGACTCGTTCTTTTTCAATAGTCAATAATAGTCAATAACCTAAAAGTATGTTATAATGAATGAGTGAATTTAAAGAAGAAGTGCAAAGGAGCGAATACGATGAATTTAATACCAACAGTTATTGAACAATCTGCACGTGGAGAACGTGCTTACGATATTTACTCACGTTTACTTAAAGACCGCATTATTATGGTGAGCGGACCGATTGAAGATAATATGGCGAATGCGATTATTGCCCAATTACTTTTCTTAGAAGCGCAAGATCCTGAAAAAGATATTTACATGTACATTAACTCACCAGGTGGGTCAGTGACAGCTGGTTTTGCGATTTACGATACAATGCAATTTATTAAAGCAGACGTTCAAACAATTGCAATGGGGATGGCTGCATCAATGGGTTCATTCTTATTAACAGCCGGAGCTAAAGGCAAACGCTATGCATTACCTAACGCAGAAATTATGATCCATCAGCCGCTTGGTGGCGCACAAGGTCAAGCAACTGAAATCGAAATTGCAGCCCGTCACATTCTTAAAACACGTGAACGCTTAAATAAAATTTTATCAGAACGCACAGGACAACCAATCGAAACGATTGAACGTGACACTGATCGTGATAACTTCTTATCAGCAGAAGAAGCAAAAGCTTACGGATTAATCGATGATATTATGGTGAGTGCGAAAGAATTAAAAAAATAGTATACAACCTAAGTGATGATTAAACAATAGCTAAAAAAGAGTTCCTCCTTTCTATTAGGGGAACTCTTTTTGCTTTGTATTAATTAGTTGGATTGAAGAATAGATTCAGCATGTTCTAAAGCATGAATGAGACCAAATTGTTGATTAGAAACAGTTGTATATTTTGCCACTTCTTTTGCTTTAGGTACGGCGTTATCAACGGCATAACTGAAACCAGCAATAGCCAGCATTGATAAGTCGTTATAGTTATCGCCAATGGACAACGTGCGCTCCAAATCAAATTGATGACGTTCGGCAAAGAAAGCTAATGCTTTACCTTTTTGTGCTTCGACTGCATTTAATTCAATATTACCATGACCTGAACTAGTCACACTAATTTCAGGATAAGTGTCGACAAAATCAGATTGTAATTGTCCTAAACCATCAATATCTTCAATAGTGAAGATAGATAGTTTAAGCACTTCTGTATCAGCTTCTTGAATTAATCTTTCCAAATCGGGTTCGTAATTTAATTGCCATTCACCTTCTAGTTGGATGACTGTATGATCAGCCTCTTCTTCGGTTAATTCAGGATGAGCCGTTTTGAAAAATGAGATAAAGCTTTCAATCCGTTCTTGACGGTTACGCATGTAAATTCCTTTTGTAGTCATAATTTCAACAATAAATCCACGTTCTTCAGCTTTACGAATTAATGTTTCGACAAGTGATGAATCAATCGAATGGCGTAAAAGTAATTGATTGTTCTCATCGTAAACTTCAGCACCGTTTAAAGCAATCAGTGGTGTCTTAATACCGTGCATTTCAAATGGATGACGAGCTTGTTCAATCGTTCGGCCAGTTGCCGCGATAAAAGTAATTCCGTCATTTTGTAATGCTTTAATTTTGTTTGCCACTTCAATTGGAATAGTGGAGTGATCAATTAATAATGTGCCGTCCATATCAGAGGCAACTAGTTGAATGGTCATTTGTTTATTCTCCTTTGATAAAATACTTTAATAAATATGGTAACATATTAAACGGATGAACGAAAAGAATACACGTTGTACACACTGAATAGGAGGACAAATGATGAATAATATAGCGCCGGGATGGAAATCAATAGTTGATCATTTAATGGATACACCAAGCTATCACCAGTTAACCATATTTTTAGAAAAAGAATATCAAGAGCAGACGATTTATCCTGCATTATCAGAACAATTTAAAGCGCTCGCCTATACGGACTATAATGCCGTCAAAGTTTGTATTTTAGGACAAGATCCTTATCACGGTCCAGGACAAGCAAATGGGCTAGCTTTTTCAGTACCATCAGGTGTTAAGTTACCGCCGAGTTTAAGAAACATTTATAAGGAATTATCAGATGAATTTAATGCACCAGTTCAACAAGATGGTGATCTAACTCATTGGGCGGAACAAGGCGTTCTTTTATTAAATACAGTTTTAACTGTTCGAGCACATCAAGCACACTCTCACCAAAATAAAGGATGGGAAGAATTTACAGATGGAATAATTGAAGCATTAAGTCAAAGAGAAGATCCCGTTATTTTTATTTTATGGGGAAATGCGGCACGACAAAAAAAGAAACTCATTCAGTCGCATCATTTAATTTTAGAGTCGGCTCATCCTAGTCCTTTGTCGGCTTATCGTGGTTTTTTCGGATCAAAAGTGTTTTCTACATGCAATAAATGGTTAGTAAAGATGGGGAAAACACCCATTAATTGGCTGAAGTGAAAAATTAATATGAATTTTTTTGAAATACTACTTGACGGGTAATCATTTGGATGATAATATATTAAAAGTGTTCAACAAGAGCACAAACGACTCGAATGAAAAACAGTCAACCAGAAAAACTTTTTTAAAAAAGTGTTGACAAAGAAATACGAGTTATGATATTATTTAGAAGTTGTCGCGACAAGCGATTAACGAGTGACCTTTGAAAATTGAACAATAAAGACGAACCAAATGTGTAGGGTTAATTTGTTTCTGACGAAGCAAATTAAAACAACAATTCAAAATCACGGACAAGTGATAACAACGCCAGTTTTGGCAAACAAATGAGCAATTAAATTCTTTCATGAGAGTTTGATCCTGGCTCAGGACGAACGCTGGCGGCGTGCCTAATACATGCAAGTCGAACGCAGTTTCATTCACCGAGTGCTTGCACTCACCGAATGGACTGAGTGGCGAACGGGTGAGTAACACGTGGGTAACCTGCCCATCAGTGGGGGATAACAGTCGGAAAC
>NZ_JAGN01000051.1 GCF_000526675.1 Atopobacter phocae ATCC BAA-285 | reverse complement strand
TAGCCATTTCTTTGGCTCTGACGACTTTCTGCTCGTTCATAGTTATCGGCCTGGATATATTCTGTTCGTTGATTCTCCATCAATTGGTTGAACACTGTTGTCAAAATGCTTTTCGAGGCATCATCTTTTACCGAATGTTCAATAATGCTTTGAACCTCTTCTCTATTCATTGTAAAATGTACTTGGGTCATGTAAAGTCCTCCTAGGTATGTTTTGTGGTAAAAACATTGTACCGTAAAAGGAGCTTTATATGACCTTTTATCTTTTACACAATTATATGGACTTTATCTATATATCCCTTAATTAAAGATGGCAGTAATTATGTCTAATGATCCACAATTCATTTAATTGTCTCTAAAAATCATGTTTTAACCAATTAAATTGATATATTTAGACTTCAATACCTTTAATAAATATCTTACTCAAAAAGCATTGATCTTATCTCAACAATTTAGAAGTTAAACAGTTAATAACTTTGTGTCTGTATTAATCAAATTCTTTACTCATCATAAAATACTAATAGATCAACATTAAATATTCTCTTTTTTATAGTGCTTAAAAAAATTATCTTCAACTAAAATTGTACATCTTGTCCGTTCTCGAAAAATTTCAGCTGTTTATTTTACTCAATTTCCTTTTTTATGAATCCGTCTCTTAGTTATCAACAATCATTCATTGTAGTCGACCCCCCCCCTTTCTTCCACTATCCAAAAACCGACCGATTGAAAGCATAATTATGCGCTCGAACTTCTTTAAACCTTTTTTCTATACATATTTCATTATATGGCAAATGAATTTGCGCCCGATATGTCGGTTTTGATACGTATTACAAATCACAATAGTTATTTCCGCATTATTTTGTAAAGTTACATCACCAATTAATTGATCATTATATTGTATATAATAACACGCTCCATGTATGGATAAATACGAATACATCCGCTTCAAGCGTTCAACGGTATATCGTTCACTCACGCCATTAACTTGTCGACACAATTCTTTGTCCTAATACCATTGAATGGTCACTACTGTATGAAGATAATAAGAAACCAACGTAGCCTTTTCATCTACTACACGTTGTTCCATCATGACATCCACTCATTTATAAAAATATCTCTAAAACTCTAGTATATTATATCATGTACTGGCTGAATGCCTTATTCAAACTGATATGATTAAACACAAAAAAAGATGAAGTACTTAATAGTACTTCATCTTCTCAACTATATTACTTATTTCTGTTTGTTAATTCCATTTTAAAATCGTCTAATGCATTACGCTGTTGCGCGAAATACATATGAAAACCTTTATCTTCATTCCCAATTAAAATAAGTGATTTATAAAATAATTGTAAATTTCTATACTTTTCCCATAAATCCTGATTTTGATTACGGTTATTTCCTAAAAAATCCTTATATTGCCATTCTAATATTAATGCATCAACTGCCACTCCTAAAAATTTAAGATCTTTTTCGTCGGTTGTATGATCTATTCTATGTCTTAAATCATCTAACTTATCCCAACTAATATTTTTGTTAGCAAAAAAAGCATCTAAACGACCATGATAATTTGCTCTTTTTCTCTTGATTATTGCATTAATATCACCTTTCGATGCTCTAAAGTCATACCATGGACTTACTGTTTCATATCGTTCAAGTCTTTGTGATGCTTCTACTGTTTCTGGTTTACCACCAATTAAAGCACATCCCATAATACATGCTGCTGCACCTAAACTAACTACTGTTCGCATACCTTTGTTTTTCATTGTTTCCCTCCATATATATGTGTTTATTTTTTGATAAAACTAAATATATACGAAAAAACATCATTCGTCAATATATACTTTTAAAAAATATATTATACAAATAAATAGGTTAGTATTATATTAGATATTGATTAAATGAAAAATAAAATACAATTAAATGATTTTTTGTTTGATAATTCACTTAAATTTTAATTTACACAAAGTATCGTATTTTTCATCCCACTACATTTATCCTCACCACACTATTACATATATAGCAATTATTGATAGAGCTGCTGATTTAATTAATATAATATACTTTATTTAACCATCGCGCGATTACAATAGGTTTTATTTTATGTTACTATTTAAATAGTGATTTTAACAATCCTGTAAGGAGTTGAAATAAATGAAACTAGTAATCGAACAGTTAAAAAAAGACTTCAAAGACAAACAGGTACTTAAAGGAGCCTCATTTGAATTTGAATCAGGTAAAATTTATGGACTGTTAGGAAAAAATGGTGCGGGTAAAACGACCCTGTTTAACATTATTTATGGGGAATTAGAAAAAAATGATGGTCGCTTTTATCTTGAAGAAAATGGGGAGACTTTGGAGATTAACTATGAACACGTGGGTATGCTTTTTTCCGAAAATTTTTTACCCGATTTCTTAACTGGATATGAATTTGTCAAATTTTTTAATGATCTCAATGGAGATGGTCAAACACCGGATCATTATTTAGATTTGATGGACTTTTCAAGAGAGGATAGACATCTATTAATCAAAGATTATTCTCACGGAATGAAATCTAAGCTTTCTTTACTGTCCATTATCATTGGGAAACAAAAAATTATTTTATTAGACGAGCCACTAACTTCGATTGATGTCGTAATGGCTGCCGAAATAAAAAAAATATTAAAAGCCTTAAAAAAAGATCATATTTTAATTCTTTCCACCCATATTCTTGAACTGGCCAACGATTTGTGCGATGAAATTGTCATATTACATGATGGTCAATTAATGCCATTTGAGCACTTACAAAATGATGAACACTTTGAAAGAAAAATTGTTGAACTTTTAAAGGAGTCTAAAAAAAATGATTAGAACGTTCACTTTTTTAATTCAATATAACCTGATTAATTTTTACAATGGACTCATCTTCTATTTACAAAAAATACCTGTATTGGGGAAATTTGTTTCAACTAAGTTATATCAAGCAAATTTCGTATTCCAATGGGGCGTGCCTCTTGCAATAATCTATCAGTTGATGTCCGCTATTTTTTCAAATATAGTATTTATCGTTATTATTGGCATACTTCTCCCAAGTTATGGCAATAAATTTGTTGATTCAGAACAAATCCTTTTTTCAAAATATGGTCCCTATTATCTCACCATCGCCATGTTGATTGTAGGCATGAGTTTTGAAATTTTTCGAGCTTTTGAAAATAATGAAACTAAATATATGCACATTAAAATCCTACGCGTCAATCCTAGATTGTACGCTTTTGTCAATGACTTATTAATTTATGGTCCTAAAATTATCGGATTTAGTGTCGCTATGTCCCTCTTTCAATTTATATTAAAGATTTCTTTTTATGAAGCTTTTTCTTTTGTTATTTTTGTCACTGGTTTACGACTATTCATGAGAAGTTTATATCTCTATTTATTTAAAAATAATTATCATCTAGGAGAAAAATTAGCTAGTTATCTCTCATTTTCTGTTGCTGGTGTTGGATTTATTTTGGGAGTACTAGGAACTTTCTTAAACTTAGGATTTGACTATCATTTATTTTTCTCACTTAAATTTTTAGTTTTAGGTCTCTTTTTACTCTTACTAACCATTATTTTCAATATAAAAACTCGTTACTTAGAACAGTTTATTTTCAAATCACTAAATATGAGTCATTTAATCGAAACAAAACAAACTATCGCTGAAGCCAATACCCAGTCGGCACAAGTCAAAGACAATCAAATTCGATTAACCACGACTCATTATTCAAATGATAAAGGAATTATCTATATTAATAAGCTATTTTATGACCGAATTAACTCGGTTTTTAAAAAGAAGATACTCTTTCGAGTGGGAATCATCGGTGTGACTATCATAGCTTTTAATGCGTTAAAATATTTTGACTTATTTTCGCAAAAAGATGTTCGTGGTTTGTCTCAATTCATTCCATTAATTGCTATTTTAATCGCTAGAGGATTGTATTTAGGAGAATTTTTCACTCGTACAAGCTTTTACTATATGGATCGCAAACTATTAAAATTTCCGTTTTATCGAACGAAAAAAAATATAACCGATTCGATAATATTTAGAATCAAGCAACTGCTCAAATATAATTCACCTCAATTTATTGTCCTACTGATTGGTCTATTATTCACTTACTATCATTGGGATATATTCGATCCAAAACAAGTTTTACTTATGATTATCAGTTTAATTAGTGGATATATTTTCATGACTTTTCATTTTCTTTTCGCCTATTACATGTTTCAACCGTTTACTAATCAGATGACCATAAAAAATCCGTTTTATACGGGTATACTCACTTTCTTTAATTACAATTTGTATTTTGGTATGATTGCCTTATTATCTTATGCAGAATATTTAGTTTTTGGCTTTTTTGCATTTGTTATCTTATATGTCGTTTTAGGCACATATACCGTCCATGTATTTGGAACCAAACGCTTTAAGTTGAGATAAATAATTCAAACTATTAAAAACCGCTTATCACATCCGTTCAAAATGACGATAATGTGACAGGCGTTTTTTTTTACAGTTTATAAGCATAAGTTTTAAAGTCACTTGTTTGTGTTTCAATTTGACAATCAAAAAACAGATCTCCTATTCATTATAAGCGTCTCAGCCCTAATAAAAGAGATCTGTTTAATTACTTTTTTCTATTATTTCAGCCAATCTAAAACATACTACAATTTACCTTCATTAAAAAATATAGTAAATATATGTTACGGTAGCTTCCAATACAAATCTAACTATATGATGCGAATAATTAATTTTTTGATTTCTTTTCCCATTTAATAATGCTGCTAATGACATCAGTAGGAACCCTATAACTAGGACTATTATTTTGTTATCATCCATAAAAAAATTTAAAATACCAGTCATTAAAACAAATAGACCGCCAAACATCATTATGATGTTATTAATATTACTTAATTTACCATTTAGTATCGAAATTAAAATATGAATTATCCCCCAAAAAATTAATAGTATCGATATAAATACTTTCATCATTACCTCCTTTAAATATTTTTCTGATCTAATTAATCATTTAAGGTGTAATGATACTTTCTTCTTGTTGATAATAAATGATTAACGCTATAGTCTAATCGTACTTCATACGCAAATAAATCACAACTAGCACAACAAACTATTTATTCCTAAAAACTTCATAATAGTTTCTTTTGATTTGATAATTTAATTCCTTCTTTTATAACATCTTTTCTTTAGAGGTTATAGAGAGGAACAGACTCCATTTTAGTTATCTTCTTTAATTAAGAAGAGGTACAGTATTCCAAAGAAAATCAAAAATTGTATAAAAAACAATACAACGACCCAGATAAATGCGATATCAAAAATACCTGAATATTTTTCGCCATATTCCAAGTAATTTTTGACAGAAAGAGGTATCGTCACTGTTACTGCAGATAAAACCATTGAAATCAATCTAATAAAATGTACTTTTAACTCAGGCATAGAAACAAAATTACTCTTATAAAAATTAGCAATCATATTATAGGAAACAAGTAAAAACATAATAGATAATTTATCAATAATTTGAATCCATGACGCTTTGATGATGAATATATCTGCTAATATGGAAATAAACAAAAATACCACTATCAAGTTAAATGCTTCTGCTTTGGTACTTGTCTTCGATAATTCAATTCTCTCATCTACAATATTATTCTTCATTTTCCTTATCCTCCCAAAATAGTTCATCTAAACTTTTATCTAACTCATAACAAATTTTTAAACATAATTTTATCGTTGGGTTATAATTTCCGGCTTCAATTAATCCAATCGTCTGTCTTGTTACGCCAATCCTTTCTGCCAAGTCTTGTTGAGTCATTTCTTTTTCCAACCTAGCCATTTTAATTTTTATGTTTTTCAAAATTATCGCCCCTTTCCAACAAAATAATAGCATATATAAATTGCAAAAGCAATATATATGTTGCTAAAAATTAGAACATCACTAAATTATATTTTGAAGTGCTTATTTATTATCATGTAGCATCACCTTTCAATTTCTAAAAAACTTCTAATAAAAATGTACTGCCCCCTTAAATCTAACCAAGGATTTAGGAGGCAGTACATTTATTTGACTATATTTTTAAATATAAAATTATTACTATAACACTACGTACTCATTTCGCTTATAGTGGAATTACAACTAATACAATAAATTGATTTGACTTAACACTAATATTTAGATGTCCTTTCAATTTCATCACCCGATCATAAGTGCTTTTTATTCCTATGCCTTGTCTATCAGGGGCCTTTATCGATTTCATTCCATCATAATTAATAGCTACACCAAGGCTGTTAATCGGATTAGCAATTTTAAAAACTAATTTATTGTTTTTAAACCGTAATACTATATCAATTGGCGATTTTAAGCCCGTTCGCTCGATTTCTTCTATCGCATTATCAAGAATGTTACCAAGAATAGCACATGTATCAATAGCTATAGATTTTAGATTCAAATTATATGGAATTTGTAAGTCTAAATAATATAGAATTCCACTCTTTTTCATTTTAGAAATTTTTTGATTTAGTATAGCATCAATCGGTATGCATCCTGTAATTTTACGATTAAACACTTCCTGCCCCAATATCTCTTGAGTAATTAGTTTAATGTTCTCACAATCGTTATTATCTGCGTAAAAATCAATTGAAGAAACAATATTTTTTAAATCGTGTCTAAGGACGGCTAACTCATTTTCTTGTTTTATGATTTCACTCGTCATACTATTTTCATCATAAGCTATTTTATGCTTTATAATATTGTAGTTTTTTTCACTCAAATAATTATAAAGTACGATTATAACGATATTTATCAGCCATAAATAGCTATCAAACGCAAGAACTTCTATTAGAGGTAATGTCGTTTTGTATAACAGCAACACAATAGAAAAAAGTGGAGTAATTGAAAGAATTCCGTATTCTATTTTATTCAGACCGATTAAATTATCTATTTTGAATCGTTTCAATCCTAATATGAATAAAAGCGTCAATAGTATCAATATGAATTGAACCAAAAGAATAACAAACACTTTAGTTTGTGGCGTATGGTTAAATAGTAAAAGTGCAATATCTTCTTGTATCAAGAACCAAAAAATCAAAAAGAAGAAATGAAATGTTTTTTTCATCACATCTCCAGATAAAAAGAAGAAAAGAATTAAGAAAGTAAAAAACAATGATAAAAATTTGAAATCTATAAACGTATCCTGATTCACTATTATTGATGTCCTACCAATAAAGTAAACAAAAAAAATAAAGCAATAAAATCTAATTTTTGATATTCTGATAACAAAAAAATGCCGTAAATAAACAAAAATAACAAAACTTTGAAATAAAAAAAGTGAGAGAAGGCCAATTGTTTTAAAGAGATCAATCATAATCCAAAACTCCTCTCAATAAATTGATTGTACGCTGCCACTACCGCTTTCTTTCGACTTCTACTAATCGTGATACACTCTCCACTTATCATTGTCACATCACTTCTATTAAACGATGCAACATAATCTAAATTAACTATTGTGCCACTATTAACTCTAACAAAATGCGTTTGAGGTAACTCTTCTTCAATTGTGGATATTTTTCCATAAAACGATACACTGCTATCATTCACCAATTCGAGATGGATTTTTCGACCCAATTCAGAATAAAGGTACACAATATTCTCTAAGAATACTTGAAAGTGTTCTGTACCTACTTGATAAAATAGAAACTTCCGTTTAGCAGTTAATTCTACGAGAACGTCCCTAAGTACAACTCTTAATTTTTCTAGAGATACAGGTTTTATTAGATAACGAAATGGAGAGACTTCAAAACTTTCTAAGGCATATTGTTCATAGCTTGTCACATAAATCAAGATAAAATTTCGATTGATATCCCTTAATAATTTTGCAGTCTCAATTCCGTTGATTCCTTCCATTTCAATATCTAAAAATACCAAGTGATAGCTATCTGCCAGATCGCTCATTGCCTTCACTAGACGATCACCTGTATAATAACCATCAATTTCATATTGCACATTAATCTCATCAAAATACTTTGAAATTTGAGCTTCCAAATGACTAACCTGTAGGCTATCATCATCGCAAATTGCTATTCTGTACATCCTCTTTCACAACTTTCTTTTTTTAGAACATTTTATCACTTATAAGCTCTTTTTTTCAAACACTCTTATAGTAGCACCTAACAACAACATACAAATTAAGCCATATGTTAACAAATGAAACAACGCTAATCCAACTGTAAAGTGATAATTAGGCACAGTAAAAAAATAGCCCGGGATAAATTTAGAAATAATCGCCATATACGACAAAAGTTGACATAAAAAATAAATACCCAGGCTAGCAAATGCAGCAACTATTGCCGAAAGATGTAGCGATAAATAAAATGCTATACTAGCGAGTAAGAGAACAAAACCTAAATTAACTAAACTAATTATTATTGACTGTACATTTGTAGAATGTAACTCCCAAAAGCGCGTATAACCAAATTCAGTTTTAGATAAAAAGAAAATATATGATATAATTGATGACAAACCATTTAGTATGTACAAAAACAATATCGAGAGGATCACAACAATATACTTGGAAATAATCAATGTTTTCTTACTAGCAACTCGATTCACTTCTAGTAAAATTTGTCCGCCTTGAATTTCTCCGCCTAAAATAGAGGAAGAAGTATATAAAATTAATAATAGTGGGATGGTTAATATGAGTAAAAAAGTCCACATCGTTGTGGTAAAGGTGACTAAATCTAATTTGGCTCCAAATTTTACAAAATCCCAGTGTAAAAAAGCACCAAATCCGTAAATCAACGACCACAATGATAACACCGCTAAAACAATGAAGTTCTTCCGCTTCAATAATTTATATAGTTCTGCTAAAATGATAGATTTCATTTTTTTACCCCCTAAATAATTCTTCGATACAATCATTCATTGTGATATCCTTTATGTCACAGTTATACTTGTAAATGCACTTTAGAGTTGCATTTAACAACGACATATCATGTGGTAGAATAATCTGATCTGCTTTTATATCCCCTAAACCTTTCAAACTTTTCTCTAGCTCTGTCGTTAAATGTTCTAAAGTAACAACTATTTTATTGTCCCCCAATTTAGAATGAGTTTCGATGCTCTTTTCATTTATAAATAAGAAATAATCACAAATTTCTTCAATTTCATGTAACTGATGTGATGAGATTAATATGGTAACTCCTTTTTCACGGCGTAACTTTACAATATAATCGAGAAGAACTCTAACTCCTGTGGGATCTAAACCCACAAAAGGTTCATCTAAGATCAAAAATTCGGGATCATCTAATAAGGCCAATGCCAAACCTAGTCTCTGCTTCATACCAAATGAATAAGACTTTACTAATTTTTTACTATTATCCAAACCTACAAAATTCAACAACTTATCAATTCGTTCATCTAAATTTTCTTGATTAAATGTTGAAGAGTACATAGAGAATAATTTTAAATTATCATATGCAGAAAAATCTTCGAATAATTTACAATCTAAGAGAAAGCCAATTTTATTTAACGTCTTTCTTTTAGTATAATATTTCGAATCACCTTCAAATTGAATGTCACCTTGCGTTATTGAGGTGAGCCCTAATATCATCTTCATTAAAGTGGTCTTTCCACAACCATTTTTTCCAATCAATCCCACAATATCCCCTGCTTGAATATCAAAATTAATATCAGTTAACACCTCCTGTTTACCAAAAGATTTACTTAAATGACTTGCTCGTAATATGGTATTCATGAGTATTACTCCACTGAAACTGAAGCTATTGCACAATCTGCTTTTTGGGTTTTCTTTATAGAAAATTTAAGCATTATAGCTTTGTTGTTTGAATTATTTCAACAGCTCTGTTGATACATTCAGTATATGATAATTCAATCAAATAGAAGTTAACTTGCGCTATTTTGTCTGTTTCCTTGTAGTAAATGGTTAATTTTTTTTACTGATTGAAGAGATTAGATCATAATTCAATATTAACAACGCAAAACTATTATCTTGAATTAATCCTAGAAAAAAGCACCAGCAAGATGCTGATGCTTTTTTATTGGCTCTTTATCATATTAAAAAAATGAAGAAATGAAGAATTGAAAAATGATGACTTCAAATCTGACTATTTGCCAGAAAAAGCTATCTTGGTGAGCGCTCTAGCTGTCTACAACGCACGTCAAAAAGCTGGGCTTAACCAGCGTGAACTAGCAGACCTATCACATGTTCCACAATCTATCATTGCACTTATCCAGCGTTTAAATAGCACTAGCATCGAAACCATGAGCAAAATTGCCGTTACTCTTAATAAACCTCTTACGATTCACATTGATTAGTATTAATATAGTTTAAATCCGATAAAGTCCATATAATTGTGTAAAAGATAAAAGGCCATATAAAGCTCCTTTTACGGTACAATGTTTTTACCAGAAAACCTACCCAGGAGGACTTTATATGACCCAAGTACATTTTACACTGAATAGCGAAGAGGTTCAAAGCATTATTGAACATTCGGTAAAAGATGATGTGTCTAAAAACATTTTGACAACAGTGTTCAACCAGTTGATGGAAAATCAGCGAACAGAATATATCCAGGCTGATGACTATGAACGATCCGAAAGTCGTCAGAGTCAAAGAAATGGCTATTATGAACGAGACTTTACAACGCGGGTAGGCACACTTCGCTTA
>NZ_JAGN01000050.1 GCF_000526675.1 Atopobacter phocae ATCC BAA-285 | reverse complement strand
CTACCCGCGTTGTAAAGTCTCGTTCATAATAGCCATTTCTTTGACTCTGACGACTTTCGGATCGTTCATAGTCATCAGCCTGGATATATTCTGTTCGCTGATTTTCCATCAACTGGTTGAACACTGTTGTCAAAATGTTTTTAGACACATCATCTTTTACCGAATGTTCAATAATGCTTTGAACCTCTTCGCTATTCAGTGTAAAATGTACTTGGGGCATATAAAGTCCTCCTGGGTAGGTTTTCTGGTAAAAACATTGTACCGTAAAAGGAGCTTTATATGGCCTTTTATCTTTTACACAATTATATGGACTTTATCTTTCGATGAATTGATCAGAATTATTTTAAATCTATACTATGATATAATAAAATTATATTTAGTAAAATACTTTATATTTAATATTATATTATATTTTATTTACTATCAGCTAATTTGGAGGAAGATAATGAACTGTTATTATGATAATAAAATTTCAAATTTTCTTAAGGATGATTCGAATAAGATTCAAGGTATTATTAATAATCGTAATCAATTATTTGATGCAGGTATAAAAACTCAAAAATCATGGCAAATTGAAATAAATATTTTAAAGAATCAGTTAAGAGAATTTGAAGGCGATATTATATTTGAATATACAATACCTCGTATAGGAAATAGAATAGATGTGGTTGTTATAATTCATGGCATTTTATTTTTGCTAGAATATAAAACTAATGATAAACAGCACAGAAAATCTACAGATGATCAGGTTATGGATTATGCGCTAGATCTCAAAAATTTTCATAAAGAGAGTAGAGATAGGTATATTGTGCCAATAAGTGTTGCAACTGATGCACCATATTTTAATTATGAAATAGCAATATGTGACGATAAAATTTTCAGAGTAATTCGAGCAAATAAAGATTCAATTAAAGAGATCATTGAAAGTATTTTGAAAGAATTTAGTGATACTGAGATAGATGCAAAGCAGTGGATTAATTCAGAATATTTCCCAACACCAACAATTATTGAATCAGCTAGATATATGTATGCTAATCATGATGTTAAAGATATTTCAAGGTCTGATGCATCTGCTGAAAATTTGACTCACACAACAAATTCAATTAATAAGATCATAGAAAATTGCAGAAAATTTAATGAAAAAGCAATATGTTTTATAACCGGAGTTCCAGGTGCTGGAAAAACTTTAGCGGGATTAAACATTGCAACTCAAAATAGAAATAGAAGCGAGAATGAGAAAAGTAATTCTGTTTTTTTATCAGGAAATGGACCATTAGTAACAGTTTTACAGGAAGCATTGGCTAAAGATTTAAAATACAGAGAAAATGTTAAAATAACTCAAGCTAGACGACAAACAATTAGTTTTATAAATAATATTCATAAATTTCGAGACAATTATATTACTAACAATGATATCCCTTTTGAAAATATAGTTATATTTGACGAAGCTCAAAGAACATGGACTAAAGATCAACTTTCAAAATTTATGAAAGAAAAGAAAAATACTCCCAATTTTCAAATGTCAGAACCAGAGTGTTTATTAGAAATTATGGATCGCCATAAAAACTGGTGTGTTGTTGTCTGCCTTGTAGGTGGTGGGCAAGAAATTAATACAGGAGAAGCAGGTATTCAAGCATGGATCGATGCATTAAGAAAAGATTTTAGTAGTTGGAAGCTATTCATATCAGATAGATTAAATGAAGTGGAATACGTGGGAACATCAGAACTTACTGAGATTATTAAAGATATTGATTATGTGTACAAGTCAGATTTACATTTAGGAGTATCGTTAAGGAGTTTTAGAAGTGAAAAACTAGCTTCTTTTGTACATGCAGTTCTTGATGAAAAACAAGAAAAAGCGAAAGATATATATAATGAAATTCAAAACTATCCAATCTTGATTACAAGAGACATAAATAAAGCAAAAAATTGGGTAAAAAATATTAAAAGAGGAACTGAAAAAGTTGGTGTTTTAGCGAGTTCCAATGCAATTCGTTTGCGACCATATGGTATTTGGGTAAAATCCAATATAAATGTTTGTCATTGGTTCTTAAGCGATGAAATACATCCTGAATCTTCAAATGCTTTAGAGCAAACTTGTACAGAATTTGATATTCAAGGTCTTGAGCTTGATTATGCTGTAGTAGCTTGGGATGGTGATTTCAGGATAAAAGATGGAATTTGGAATTATTATAATTTTAGAGGAGATAAATGGGAACGAATTAATAAAAGTGAAAAAAGACGCTATAAATTAAATGCGTATAGAGTTTTACTAACAAGAGCTAGACAAGGTATGATAATATTTGTACCTTCAGGAGTAGATAAAAGTATTGATCATACAAGAGATAAAAAAATATATGATGAAACATATAATTATTTGTTAGGGTGTGGGTTTCAATCAATTGATTAGATTCTCTCTGGTTTTGATTTGGTAAGTTACAATTCAATATTAGAAAAATATAAATTTCTTAATTGAGACAGGCGAATAAACACGTTTCAATAATTTATTGAAACGTGTTTATTCGCCTGATAACACATTGAATGATATTCAAGTTATTCTTCATCCATATTTAATTCAAAATATTCATTTAAGTAACGAGCTAAACCATTTTCATCGTTAGTATATTCTGTTACGTAATTAGCAACAGCTTTAAGTTCAGGGATTGCATTTTTTAATGCAACGCCGTGATGAGCGAATTCAATCATTTCTAAATCGTTAGCTTCATCACCAAAGGCCATAGTATCTTCATGAGCAATGCCGTAATATTCCATTAAGTGCTTTAATGCTAATCCTTTGTGCACGCCATTAGCTACCATTTCTAAACATGGCATAGCGCCACCCCATGTGCGTACGTCAATAACTTCACCATATCGTTCAATTAACTGATTTTTTACACTCTCTTGATCTTCTTTAGCAGTAAATATAGTGACTGCAGTTGGATCAACTTTAAGAACATCTTTTGTTAATAAGATAGGTTTTGGAGTTGATTCAGGGAAGAATTGATTGACAGGTAGTTGATGACTAGTCGCAAAAATATGATTTCTTTCTTCAACGATAATTAAGTCACTATTTAATTCTTTATAGTTTTGACTCACGTCAATGGCAATTAATCGATCAAGTCCGACATGATATTCTCCTTGCCACTCAGCATCTTTAGGATAATGGCATAATGCACCGTTAAAATTTACTAAAGGTTGATCAATATTAATTTCATCATAAATTGCTTTTGAATTACGATAAGGACGACCAGTAATAATTATAACTAAATGACCTAAAGTATCTAATTTTCTTAAGACATTGATAGTATAAGAGGATAATTGAGACTGGTCATTTAAAGTAGTTCCATCGAGATCAATTGCGATTAATTTTTTGTTCATGAGTACTCCTTTTTATGATTTGTATTTTTTATAAATTCGTTTAAAATAGCTATTAACAGATTTCAATAAAATGATAATCATATTGATTTACTGATTAAAAATTATACCATAAAATAATAAGAAAGAACATTTCTTAAAACGATATTTATTTATCATACCATAAAAGGACGTGATTGAGTGATTCAAATTGAACATCAAATGATTAATAATATTCCTATTTTAGAAGTTGATAAAGTAGATAACAATGTACAGAAAAAACCACTAATGATTTTATATCATGGTTGGAAAAATTCAAAGGAATCGATGATGAACTGGGCAGTAGATGCTGCACAACATAATTTTAAAGTAATTATACCTGATGCAGTTAATCATGGCGATCGACATTCTAAAGCGTATACGCCAAATATGTTTTTAGATTGTATTTTTCAAAATGTAAAAGAATGCGATGAAATCATCAAGTGGTACCGAAAAACAAATAAAATTGACGACACAAAAATTGTTGTAGGTGGACAAAGTATGGGAGGAATAACAGCGAGTGCTTTATTAGTTGAGTATGATCATTTGTCAGCAGGAGTATCTTTGATGGGAAGCCCTGATTTAATTGGATTAACTTTATATTTTATGGATAAAGGTGATGAATCTTTGAATCAAGCAGAGGATATTTTTTACATTATGGAAAAATTAATGGCGTTATCGTTGAATCATCAAGTTGATACTTTAGATGGTCGTCCATTTTTTATTTGGCATGATGAGCAAGACCAATTAGTACCTATTAAATATGCACAATCATTTTATGAAACTTTTAAAAATAATCCTGCACTTAATCGAACTAAAGCAGTTTGGACAAATAATAGTGGACATAATGTTCCTTTTCGCGTCATTCAGTTAGCTAATCGATTTATTACGCATGAATTAAATATAAAATAGCCGATTGTTACAAAAAATATTATAGATTTGTTATAATATAAATGATAGTCGATAAAGCTTAGTAGGAGGGAAGAAAATGACAGTTAATGAATTAAATAATGAAAATCAACCAAATGAAATTAATGAAGAAGTAGAAGCTATAAAAAAACAGATTTTGACAGCGTTAGAAACCGTTATTGACCCTGAATTAGGAATTGATATTGTCAATTTAGGATTAGTTTATGATGTTGACTTAGATGTTAACGGACTCTGTACAGTTCAAATGACATTGACAACAATGGGTTGCCCTCTAGCAGACGTAATAACAGATGAAGTTCATCGTGCATTAATATCATTGGAAGCAGTGAATGATACAGCTGTTAAATTAGTTTGGTATCCAGCATGGACGCCAGATCGTATGAGTCGTTACGCACGTATTTCATTAGGAATTAGTCGTTAATTAATTGAAATAAATGAAGCAGTTACTCTAAGGAGACTGCTTTTTTTTATGAGTACGACTTTGGATTGATTTTGCTAAAACCTGGAACATTTTTATTGACCTATACTGACCAAGTGATATACTAAGGTTAGAAAAAGTCAAAGATGACTTCGACATATATTTTGAATTTAATAAAAATAAATATATCTCAAGTCATCGGTTAGGAGGAAAAAATGGCAGTCGAAAAAATGACCACAACACTCCAACAAGCAATTGGAGATAGTCAAAAAATTGCTCAAATAAGAAAGCATCAAGCAATTGGAATTCCTCATTTGTGGAAAGTTTTATTACAACCTGATCATTTTGCATATCGTTTATATGAAAAAAGTGGGGTACAAATTGACACATTAATTAAAATTGTTGATCAAGAATTGGATCGTATAGCTACTGTTGAAGGAGAATCAATTCAATATGGGCAAACGATGAGTCAGGGGCTTTACCGCTTATTTACAAATAGCGAAAAAATAATGAAAACTTATCAAGATGAATATTTGTCAACAGACGTATTACTGTTAGCGTTATATGAACAGAAAAATGAGGCAATTACAAAGGAATTAATTAGTCAAAAGATTGATTACTCAGCAATGAAACAAATCGTAGATGAAATGAGAGGAGGAGATCGTGTGATTTCTCAAAATCAAGAAGAACAATATGAAGCATTAAGTAAATATGCGATTAATTTAAATGAACAAGTAAAAAGTGGTAAACAAGATCCAGTAATTGGTCGGGATGAGGAAATTCGAGATGTGATTCGAATTTTATCAAGAAAAACAAAAAATAATCCAGTATTAATAGGAGAACCAGGTGTTGGTAAAACAGCGATAATTGAAGGTTTAGCGCAACGAATTGTTAGACGTGATGTGCCTGAAAACTTAAAAACAAAAATTATTTATTCATTAGATATGGGGTCCATGATAGCTGGTGCCAAGTATCGTGGAGAGTTTGAGGAACGTTTAAAAGGTGTACTAAAAGAAGTAAAAAAAGCTGAAGGCGAAATCATCCTATTTATTGATGAAATTCACACGATTGTGGGTGCTGGAAAATCTGAAGGGTCAATGGATGCAGGAAATTTACTTAAACCAATGCTTGCTCGTGGCGAATTACACTGTATTGGTGCGACAACTTTGGATGAATACCGTGAATATATGGAAAAAGATAAAGCGCTTGAACGACGTTTTCAACGTGTGATTGTTTCAGAACCAACTGTTGAAGATACCATTAGTATTTTGCGTGGTTTAAAAGAACGTTTTGAAATACATCATAGTGTGAACATTCAAGATAATGCATTAGTTGCTGCTGCAGTGTTAAGTCAACGTTATATTACAGATCGATTCCTACCGGATAAAGCCATTGATTTAGTAGATGAAGCATGTGCAACTATTCGTGTAGAAATGAATTCAATGCCTAATGAATTAGATCAAGTCACACGTCGACTAATGCAACTAGAAATTGAAGAGGCTGCTTTAAAGAAAGAAAGTGATGAAGCATCTAAAAGACGATTAGATCATTTGCGTGAAGAACTTAGTGAATTACGTGAAGAAGCTAATAAAATGAAGATGCAATGGGAAATTGAAAAAGATCAAGCAGAAATTTTACGTTCGAAACGAGAAGCTTTGGATAAAGCACGTCACGAATTAGAAGAAGCGGAAGGTGCTTATGACTTAGAACGAGCAGCAGAATTACGTCACGGCATTATTCCCAACTTGGAACACGAACTAAAAGAAATTGGTGAACAAAAACATGGTGAGCGGTTAGTTCAGGAATCTGTTTCAGATGACGAAATTGCACGTGTAGTTGGACGTTTGACAGGCATTCCTGTTACACGATTAATGGAGGGTGAGCGAGAAAAATTATTACATCTCGATCAAGATTTACATCAACGTGTTATCGGCCAAGATGAAGCAGTAGAAAAAGTGAGTGATGCAGTTTTAAGATCACGAGCGGGATTACATAATCCAAATCGACCAATCGGCAGCTTTCTATTTTTAGGACCAACTGGAGTGGGAAAAACAGAATTGGCAAAAGCATTAGCCGAAAACTTATTTGATGATGAACATCATATGGTTCGGATTGATATGAGTGAGTATATGGAAAAATTTGCAGTATCTCGTTTAGTTGGAGCACCTCCAGGGTATGTTGGCTATGAAGAAGGTGGCCAACTAACAGAAGCAGTTCGTCGTTCACCATACAGCATCGTGCTTTTAGATGAAATTGAAAAAGCTCATCCAGATGTTTTTAATATTTTGTTACAAGTACTTGACGATGGACGATTGACTGATTCTCAAGGACGAGTAGTCGATTTTAAAAATACTGTTTTAATTATGACAAGTAACATAGGGTCTCAACATTTATTAGATGGTGTAGATGAAAATGGAGAAATAACTCCAACAGCTAAAGGGCAAGTTGAACAAATTTTAAAACGTACATTTAAACCAGAATTCCTAAATCGAATAGACGATACTATCTTCTTTTCACCGTTATCAAAAGAGAATATAGCTGGTATTGTGAGAAAAATGATGAAACAATTAAATCACCGTTTAATTGAGCAAAATATTACAATCGAGTTAGGTGATGATGTTTATGAATGGATTGTTGAACACGCATATGATCCAATATATGGTGCACGTCCAATTTCTCGTTTTATTACAACTCATATCGAAACACCTTTAGCAAAAGAATTAATTAAAGGAAAAATTATCAGTGATTCAATTGTAACGGCTCACTTAAATGAATCTAAATTATCTTTTACGAGTCAAACAATAACTGAATAAAACAAGTTGAATAATAAAAAAGTATCTCTCAATGATTGGATAACTATCTAATTATTGAGAGATTTTTTATAGTCATAACATGTCAAAACAAATATAGAATATTAAATCAAGCTTTTTTAAAACCTTTATAAATAAATAAGTTAAAAAAATCACAAGTGGATGCGTTTCCATATGTGCTAAAACAATAAACTATATAATTTTTTCACAAATTTATTTTCATAAACTTCGATTATGACTAATATTAAAGCAAAAATTTATGAAAATAGCTTTACAAAATGAAAACGATAGGTTATTATATACATGTGAAATAAATCACCAACTTACAGGAGGATGTCAAATGGCAACAAAAAAAGTAGCTGAAAAATTAGTAGAAAAAGAAGTAGATAAAAAAATGGAAGCTGAAATCATGGTAGATAAACTTGTTAAAAAAGGTTTGATTGCATTAGATAAAATGCGCGAACTTAATCAAGAACAAGTGGATTATATTGTGGCTAAAGCCAGCGTTGCTGCTCTTGATCAACATGGTGTATTAGCTAAGCATGCTGTTGACGAAACAAAACGAGGCGTTTTCGAGGATAAAGCAACAAAGAATTTATTCGCTTGCGAGCATGTTGTTCATAATATGCGACATACAAAAACTGTAGGAATTATTGATGAAGACGAAGTTACAGGATTAACCTTAATTGCTGAACCAGTGGGTGTTATTTGTGGTATTACTCCAACAACTAACCCAACTTCTACAGCAATCTTCAAATCATTAATTGCCTTAAAAACACGTAATCCAATTATTTTCTCATTCCATCCATCAGCGCAAGAAAGTTCAGCACATGCAGCACGTATTGTACGAGATGCAGCAATCGCAGCTGGAGCGCCAGAAGACTGTGTTCAATGGATTGAATCTCCTAGTATGGAAGCAACAAGTGCATTAATGAATAATGAAGGGATAGCAACCATCTTAGCGACAGGTGGTAATGCCATGGTTAAAGCAGCTTACTCATGTGGTAAACCAGCATTGGGTGTTGGCGCTGGTAATGTACCTGCATACGTAGAAAAATCAGCAGATGTTCGTCAAGCTGTTCACGATATTGTAATGAGTAAATCATTTGATAATGGGATGGTATGTGCTTCAGAGCAAGCAGTTATTATCGATAAAGAAATTTATAAAGAAATGATTGAGGAATTTAAATCATATCGGACATATATAGTAAATGATCGTGAAAAAGCTTTATTAGAAGAGTTTTGTTTTGGTGCAAAAGCATTTGGAGAAAACTGTGCTGGAGCGCATTTAAACGCTAATATTGTAGGTAAACCAGCAACTTGGATTGCAGAACAAGCAGGATTCAAAGTGCCAGAAGGAACTAACATTTTAGCCGCTGAAGTATCAGAAGTTGGGCCAAATGAACCATTAACACGTGAAAAACTATCGCCAGTTCTAGCTATTTTAAAATCAAATTCTCAAGAAGAAGGCGTGAAATTCGCTCGCGAAATGGTAGAATTTAATGGATTAGGACACTCAGCAGCAATTCATACAAAAGACGAAGAGTTAGTAAAAGAATTCGGTCGTCAAATTAGAGCTATTCGTGTCATTTGGAACTCACCTTCAACATTCGGAGGAATTGGTGATGTTTACAATGCATTTATCCCATCATTAACTTTAGGATGTGGATCATATGGACGTAACTCAGTTGGTGATAACGTTAGTGCAATCAACCTCTTAAACATCAAAAAAGTTGGGAGACGTAAAAATAATATGCAATGGTTTAAAGTACCTTCAAAAATCTATTTCGAACGTGACTCAATTCAATATTTACAAAAAATGAGAAACGTTGAAAAAGCGATGATTATTACAGATGAATCCATGGTTAAACTTGGTTTCTTAAATCGTGTAATTGAACAATTAGAATTACGTTCTAATAAAGTAATTTATCAAGTATTCTCAGATGTTGAACCTGATCCAGATATTACAACAGTTGAACGTGGCGCTGAAGTAATGAAGAGTTTCCAACCAGATACAATTATTGCACTTGGTGGGGGATCAGTAATGGATGCGGCTAAAGTTATGTGGATGTTTTATGAACAACCACAAATTGACTTCCGTGATTTAGTACAAAAATTCATGGATATCCGTAAACGTGCGTTCAAGTTCCCAGAATTAGGTACAAAAGCAAAATATGTAGGTATACCGACTACTTCAGGTACTGGCTCAGAAGTAACACCGTTTGCTGTTATTTCAGATAAAAAGAATAATCGCAAATATCCATTAGCTGATTATTCATTAACACCAACAATTGCAATTGTAGATCCTGCATTAGTAATGACTGTTCCTGACTTTGTTACGGCAGACACTGGTATGGATGTATTGACACATGCTATTGAGGCATATGTTTCAACAATGGCTAATGATTATACAGACGGTTTAGCATTACAAGCTATTAAACTTGTCTTTGAATATTTAGAACGTTCAGTAAAAGATGCTGACTTTGAGTCAAGAGAAAAAATGCATAATGCTTCTACAATGGCTGGTATGGCGTTTGCCAATGCTTTCTTAGGAATTTCTCACTCAATGGCACATAAATTGGGAGGATTCTTCCACACTGTTCATGGACGTACAAATGCGATCTTGTTACCATATGTTATTCGCTATAATGGTACTCGTCCAGCTAAAACTTCAACATGGCCAAAATATAACTATTACCGTGCAGATGAAAAATATCAAGATATTGCGCGTTTATTAGGAATTAAAGCAGATACGCCAGAAGAAGGTGTAGCTAACTTAGCTAAAGCAGTTTATGAATTAGGTGAACGTGTTGGCATCAGTATGAGTATTAAAGGCCAAGGGGTAGATGAAAAAGAATACATGGATACAATTGAAGAAATTGCATATTTAGCATACGAAGATCAATGTACTCCTGTTAATCCTCGTTTAGCCTTAGTAAGTGATATGAAAGAAATATTAGAAGATGCATACTATGGATATAAGGAACGTCCAGGTCGTATCAAATAATATAAAATATAAATAATGAATTAAGGACGAAGTATTATCATAACAATCGATAATACTTCGTTTTTTTATAAAATAAAAGTTTTGATAAAGTCCATATAATTGTGTAAAAGATAAAAGGCCATATAAAGCTCCTTTTACGGTACAATGTTTTTACCAGAAAACCTACCCAGGAGGACTTTATATGACCCAAGTACATTTTACACTGAATAGCGAAGAGGTTCAAAGCATTATTGAACATTCGGTAAAAGATGATGTGTCTAAAAACATTTTGACAACAGTGTTCAACCAGTTGATGGAAAATCAGCGAACAGAA
>NZ_JAGN01000049.1 GCF_000526675.1 Atopobacter phocae ATCC BAA-285 | reverse complement strand
ATATTATATTTTGTAGCGAGCTCTAAATAAGAGGCTTCATTGCTCAAACATTCCTCAATAATTTTCTTTTTAAACTGCTCAGAATAATTGTTATTGCTACCTTTCGATATTAAAGCCGAAGGCCCATGTATTCTATACTTATTAAGGTACTTTCGAAAGTTTTTATTATTTAATTTTAAGCCATAATTTTCCTGTAGTTCTGCATAGGATATTCCACTGATTAAATAGAGATCAATAAAATACATTAACTCATTAGCTGAATAACGTTTATTTTTACGCATGAAAAACTCCCCCTAAAATAGTTTTACTTTTTCAAGTGTCTACTTTAGGGGGAGCATATCAATGACCAGTCTCTTTTTTATCGAATAATTTCTATCCACAAAATGGTTGATCTTCTATTTGATCAGCATATTTAGATTCAATTGCCATAACTTTATCTACACGACGTGCATGACGTCCACCTTCAAATTCAGCTGCTAACCATTCCTCAACAATCATTTTTGCTAATTCATTGCCGACCACTCGAGCACCCAAACATAGAACATTCGTATTGTTATGTTGACGTGAGAGTTTAGCTGAAAACGGCTCTGAACATACTACAGCTCGAATACCACGCACTTTATTAGCGGCTAAAGACATGCCCACACCTGTTCCACAAATTAAAATACCTAAATCCATTTGTTGATTGACAATAGCATCTGCTACTTTTTCACCATACTCTGGATAATCTACAGACTCACCAGTTGCTGGTCCAAAGTCAGTCACTTCATGACCTAAGCTCTGAACATATTCAACAATTGTCGGTTTTAAATCAAATCCACCGTGATCACTTGCAATACCAATCTTCATTTGAATTCCTCCATAATTTGTTATTTCTTCTCCATTTTACCATAAAATTTTACTGAACAAAGTATTCAAACTTTATTATCACTGATAATCATTATTAGTTGTTTGATAAACTTTTCAAAACATTCTAAGATAGAATATGATAGCTACTATTTCCTATTGTTTTTTTTACTATCCATCTATATACACTGATTAAAAATACAAATTTTTTATTGTAAGGAGATATTTTGCAATGAAACAAAATAAACCACTGATACAGTTAAAACACGTATCTTTTAAAACGACTGAACAAGTCATTATCGATGATTTTAATTTAGATGTATTTAAAGGAGAAATGATTACTATTACTGGCCCATCTGGTAGTGGCAAAAGTACTTTATTAAAAATGATGGCACTTTTAATTTCACCTACATCTGGCGATATTTTATATCAAGGTCAATCAATTGAATCGTATTCGTCTACGCTTTATCGTCAAGAAGTTTCTTATTTTTTTCAAAATGCCACATTATTTGGCAATACAGTAAAGGATAACTTGATTTTCCCTTCCGAAATTAGACATGAGACATTTAATAAACAAAAAGCAATTGAATTATTAGAAAAGGTTGATCTAAATGAAAGCTATTTGAATCAATCTGTTGATAGTTTATCAGGTGGGGAAAAACAACGTATTGCTTTAATCCGCAATTTAATGTATCAGCCTGAAGTACTTCTCATGGACGAAGTAACTAGTTCGTTAGATCGCACTAATCGTGAAATTATTTTGAATTTAATTCAAGAACTCAATCAATCTAAACAATTAACCGTCTTAGCTATTACTCATAATGAAGAAGAAATTCAATCATCTAGTCGATTAATTACATTAGATGCTTTGAAATAAAACAAATAACCACATCACTGAGAAAGGATTGTACATACTATGAACCCATCACTTGAAATTAGTAATCTCTCGTTACTTTTATCAACTAGTTTACTTATTTTAGCCATTTTTGTTGATTATAAAGAGCAATTGGGGCTAGGAAAAGATATTATTATTGCTGGTATTCGAGCTGTTGTCCAACTTTTTTTAATCGGTTATATCCTTGGCTACGTTTTCCAATTAAACTATGATTGGTTGACACTTATTATGGTACTCTTTATCGTTTTTAACGCGTCTTATAATGCTCATAAGAATGCCGGTCAAATTGACCACTCTTTTCGAACATCATTCATTGCCATTGCAAGCGGCACAGCCATTGCTCTCATCATTTTTGTTTTATCCCATACAATTAAATGGACACCTAATCAAATTGTTCCTGTAACAGGTATGATTGCTTCTAACGCTATGACTGCTATCGGTGTAACGTATCGATCTTTGTCTAGTCAATTTAACGATAAACGCCAACAAGTTCTCGAAAAACTAACTTTAGGTGCTACTCCAAAACAGTCCGCAATGAATATCGTTCGCGAGAGCATTCAAACAGGTATGTCCCCATCCATTAGTCGAACAAAAACGGTTGGATTAGTTAGTCTTCCAGGTATGATGAGTGGTTTAATGTTTGCTGGGATTGATCCAGTACAAGCCATTCGCTATCAAATTGTCATTATGTTTATGCTCATATCAGTTACAGCAATCTCTTCGTTTATTGCAAGCTATTTGGCTTATCAATCGTTTTATAATAAACTAGATCAATTAACTATTTAAATTACCAGTCAAAAGATGTTAAAGAGTTTCACATTCCTTAGTGGATATGTTAATCTAACTATACAATATAAAGTAATGAGAGGTTATGCCGCTTATGGATACAAAAGAAATACTTATTCGTTTACTAATTTCTACATTTATTTCAGGTATTATCGGATTTGATCGAGAATTTAAAAATCGACCTGCAGGTATTCGTACACATATTCTTGTTTGTATTGGCGCTACCTTAATTGCTATTATTCAATCAGAAATTGCCAATGATGCCGTCGAACTAGTTACATTGCACCCTGAGCTTAAACCAGTCATTCGAACAGAGCAAGCACGTTTAATTGCTCAAGTTGTTAGTGGAGTCGGTTTCCTCGGTGCAGGTACCATTATTGTCACTAAACGAGAAATTCGTGGCTTGACGACTGCAGCATCTCTTTGGGCCGTAGCAGGGTTAGGTATATCTATTGGAATGGGCTACTATGAAGCCGGCCTTTTAAGTTTTATTGTCATTGCCATTGTTTTAAGTTTTTTCAATAAGATTATCAAAATTCAAACCTTGAAAAAAATAGAAATTAGTTTCGTACATAAATTACCATCAAAAGAATTCATTACACATTATTTTGAGCAACATCAAGTAGAAGTAAAAGATGTTGATTTCCAAGTAGATATCGTTGGTGAACAACGTATCTATACCTATGTTTATACTATTTCTTTTCCAAGAAAATTATCTTACCAACAAATTGTTGAAGATTTATCACTTTACGAAAACATGCGTCGCGTTCGATTAATTAGCGTATAAATAACCCCTAGCTGATTTTTATAATGAGCTAGGGGGTTTTTCTTTGACAACAGCTAGTATTTTTTCATACTAAGCCCCACTTTCCCCAATTTTTAAAATTCACTTTTATTTTTCTTTTACTTGCAACCATAAGAAAAGTGAGGATAATAAAGAGTATGGAGTCAATTAAATAATGAGAGGAACTGATGCTTAATGGAACAAATGTTAGAACGATTTTTAAATTATATCTCTTTTGATACAAAAAGTGATCCATCTCAAGTAAGTTGCCCGTCTACTGCTGGTCAACTAGTATTAGGAGAACAATTAGTTAAAGAATTAAAAGAAATGAACTTACAAAATATTCGTCATGATGAGAATGGCTATATTTATGCCACTTTACCTGGCAATGTGCCAAACGCTCGTCCAATAGGGTTCGTCGCACATATGGATACATCACCAGATTTAGATGGGAAATGTGAAAATCCTCAAATTATTGAGAACTATGATGGTCAAGATATTCGTTTAAATGACCAATTTACAACGACGGTTAAAGATTTTCCTTTTTTAAGTGATTTAAAAGGGCATACTTTAGTTACAACAGACGGAACTACATTACTCGGTGCTGATGATAAATCTGGTATTACCATTATTATGACTGCTATTCAGTACTTAATTGATCATCCAGAAATAAAACATGGTGATATTCAAATTGGTTTTACGCCGGATGAAGAAATTGGCCGCGGTGCTGATTTATTTGATGTAGAAAATTTTGGTGCGGAGTTTGCTTATACTGTTGACGGAGGGCCAATCGGTGAATTAGAATATGAAAATTTCAATGCTGCTTCTGTGAGACTAAATATTCAAGGTAAGAATGTTCATCCTGGAACAGCTAAAGGTGTAATGATTAATGCATTACGCATAGCAAATGAACTTGATCAAATGCTGCCTGTTGAACAAAAACCCGAATATACTGAAGGATATGAAGGTTTCTTTTTATTAACTGATTTAAGTGGAGCTGTAGACCATGCTGAAGCTAACTATATTATTCGCGATCATTCAAGAGAACGATTCGAAGAGAAAAAACAATTAATGCAACAAGCTGTTAATTTTCTTAACATAAAATACCATGATGCTATTAATTTAACAATAACTGATAGTTACTATAATATGCGTGAAAAAATTGAACCACATATGGAAATTATTGAATTAGCTAAAGAAGCTATGAGTGCAGTGGGTGTAACACCTGAAATTAAAGCCATTCGTGGTGGAACAGATGGCGCTCGCTTATCATATATGGGTTTGCCATGTCCTAATCTCTTTACAGGGGGTTACAATTTCCATGGACGCTTTGAATTATTATCTGTTGATACTATGAAAAAAGCAGTTGAAACAGTCGTAAAAATTGCTGAAATTAACGCAAAATAATTTATATATATAAAAAGACATGATTTTCTATCAAAAGAAAATCATGTCTTTATTTTTATATATTCCAAACGTCTTCTAATATATTCGTTTGGTCACGATCTGGTCCAACTGAGAAAGTGGCTAAATTAACACCTACTAATTCACTTACTCGATGAACATAATTTCGTGCATTTTCTGGAAGTTCTTCTAGAGAACGACATCCCGTAATATCTTCTTTCCATCCTGGTAGTTCTTCATAAACTGGTTGACATTTACCTAACTCCACTAAACTAGCTGGATAATTCTCAATTCGTTCACCATTTTCTTTTTCATAAGCGACACAAATTTTAATTGTTTCTAGGCCAGTTAATACATCAATACTATTTAATGACAGATGAGTTAAACCAGACACACGTTTTGAATGACGCATCACTACAGAATCAAACCAACCTACTCGACGTGGACGTCCAGTTGTTGTACCATATTCACGTCCAACTTCACGAATTTGTTCTCCAACTTCATCAAATAATTCTGTAGGGAAAGGTCCATCTCCAACACGTGATGTATATGCTTTACATACACCAACAACCGTTGTAATCTTAGAAGGTCCAACTCCACTACCAATCGTCACTCCACCAGCAACAGGATTTGAACTTGTTACAAATGGATAAGTTCCTTGATCAATATCTAGCATAACACCTTGCGCGCCTTCAAATAAAACGCGTTTCCCTTGGTCTAATGCATCATTTAATACAACAGATGTATCACAAACATATTGTTTAAACATTTGACCGTATTCATAATATGTCTCAAAAATTTCTTCAAAAACTAATGGTTCATGTCCATATACTTTTTCAAATAAATTGTTTTTTTCTTGTAAATTAATTTTCAAACGTTCTTCAAAAATTTCACGATCTAATAAGTCAGCAATACGAATACCTACACGTGCTGCTTTATCCATATATGCTGGACCAATTCCTTTAATCGTTGTTCCTATTTTTTGATCACCTTTACCATCTTCTTGTAATTGATCAAGCAGAATATGATAAGGTAAAATAACATGGGCACGATCAGAAATACGTAAAGAAGATGTATCAATTCCTTCATTCTTTAGATAATTTAATTCTTCAACTAAAGATTTCGGATTAATAACTACACCATTTCCCATTACACTTAACTTATCAGTAGAAAAAATCCCTGAAGGAATCAAATGTAATTTAAATGTTTTACCATCAAATTGAATGGTATGGCCTGCATTATCTCCACCTTGATAACGAGCAACTACTTCGGCATGTTCACTTAAAAAATCTGTGATTTTACCTTTTCCTTCATCGCCCCACTGTGTTCCTACTACTACTACTGAAGACATTTGGTCACCTCTTTATCAAATTTAAAACCGAATTTTAGTTTAACAGTATTTAATCTTTTTCTCAATCTTATACGATTAATTTATCAAAATTTTACAAAAACAAAAAACCTCTTCTTCAATTACAATATGCAATTGAATGATGAGATTTTTTATGCTGGCGGTATATAGTCCATTAAATTATCTTGAACTAAAGAACTAAACTTATTAAATTCTTTTGTAAAAATTAATTGGACTGTACCACGCGCTCCTGAACGGTTTTTTTCTATAATAACTTCTACAATATTATTATCTTCTACTTCTTCTCCATCTTCATCACGATAGTAATCTTCACGATATAAAAAAGCTACAATATCTGCATCTTGCTCAATCGATCCAGATTCTCGAATATCTGATAAAACTGGACGCTTATCTTGTCTTTGCTCGACACCACGAGATAACTGTGATAAAGCTAAAACAGGTACACTCAATTCTTTTGCTAATTTCTTTAATTGTCGCGAAATTTCTGAAACTTCTTGTTGTCGATTTTCTCGCCGACTACCTTCAATTAATTGTAAGTAATCAATAACCACTAAACCTAATCCTTGTTGCTCTTGTTTCAATCGTCGACATTTTGCACGAATTTCAGCCACTCGGATCCCTGGAGTATCGTCAATAAAAATCTGACTATTTCCTAATGTTCCCATCGCAATGGCCAAATGATCCCATTCTTCTGACGACAGATTACCTGTCCTTAAGTTTGATGCATTGATTGATCCTTCAGCACAGAGCATTCGATTCACTAAAGATTCTGCTCCCATTTCTAAACTAAAAATAGCAACTGGCTCATTGGCTCTTGTTGCGACATTCTGAGCGATGTTTAATGCAAAAGCAGTTTTACCAACAGCAGGACGTGCTGCTAGGATAATTAGATTATCTGGATGCAATCCAGCAGTCATACGATCTAATTCATCATACCCCGTTGAAACGCCTGTCACACGACTTTTATTTTTAGCTAATGTTTCAATTTGTTGAATCGATAACTCTATTACGTCACTAATTCGTTTAAAACCAGAACGATTTGTTCGTTCAGTAACTTCCAAAATGCTTTGTTCAGCTTGATCAATAATTTCACTAACATTGCCGCTATCAGCATATCCTGTTTTTACAATTGATGTGGCACTTGCAATCAAACGACGTAAAATAGCTTTGTCATAAACAATCCGAGCATAATATTCAATATTGGCAGATGTTGGAACACTACCCGCTAATTCTGTTAAATACGGTATTCCTCCGACATTTTCTAATTGATGACTTTCAATTAAAGCATTACTTACCGTTATTAAATCGACAGCAATATCTTTAGAATTAAGAAGAACCATTGTTTCAAAAATTAATTGATGATTTTTGCGATAAAAATCATCTACTGATAAAAACTCTAAAATATCTACCAGTTTTTCCGGGTCTAAAAAAATAGATCCTAAAACGGACTGCTCAGCTTCTATATTTTGTGGTGGCACTTGTCCCTCAAATACTTCTTCCAACTGCTACACTCCTATTAATCCCGACATACAATATAATATATGTCGGGATGATTAATTTATATTTTAACTCAATTTTTATTCTGCAACGATATGTACATTTAAAGTTGCCATTACTTTAGAATGTAATTTGATAGGTACTTTTCGATATCCTAAAGCACGGATAGGTTCTTCTAAATCAATTTTACGACGATCCACTTTAACACTATATTGCTTTTGCAAGCTTTGAGCAATTTGTTTTGATGTCACAGAGCCAAACACTCGACCTTCTTCACCAGCTTTTGTTTTCACTTCAATAATTGTATCTTCATTTTCAATAAACTCTTTTAATTTTTGAGCTTCTGCTAATACTTCTGCATCGTGTTTTTCTTTTGCTTTTTGTTGTCCCTTTAAAACAGATAAATTTGCAGTAGTCGCTTCAACAGCTTTACCTTGTTTAATTAAAAAGTTTTGAGCAAAACCTGTTGGAACTTCTTTTACTTCACCTTTTTTCCCTTTACCTTTTACATCTTGAGTAAAAATTACTTTCATTATTATTCCTCCTCATTACTAATATACAAATCATCTAAAACTTCAATTAATGCAGCTTTAGCATCTAATACAGAACCTTCTTCAATTTGAGTAGCTGCATTGGATAAATGTCCGCCTCCACCAAGTTGTTCCATAATACGCTGCACATTAATATCACCTAAACTTCTTGCACTAATACCAATTCTACCATCTTTACGTCGAGTTATAACAAAACTTGCTTCGATATTTTCCATAGATAATAATGTATCTGCTGTTTGTGCTGCAACAACAGTATTTACAGATTCATCATCAGAGCCTGTGACTATACCTAATCTATCCATATATACTTCTAATGATGAAATCAGTTGACTTCTTAATAAGTATGACTTCACATCTTCTTTCAATAACCTTTGAATTAATATTGTATCAGCACCGCAACTTTTCAAGTAACTTGCTGCATCAAATGTACGCGATCCAGTTCTTAAAGAAAAATTACGCGTATCAACGATAATACCACCTAAAATGGCTGTGGCTTCGATATTCGAAATCGGTTCAGCTTCATTGGATTGATACTCAAATAACTCAGTAATTAATTCGCCAGCTGATGAAGCATAAGGTTCAATGTATACTAATACTGGATTTTCTGGGAATTCTTGACCTCTTCGATGATGATCAATGACTACCACTTGTCTACTTTTTTCTAAAATAGTAGAATCACATACTATACTTGGACGATGAACGTCGACTAATACAAGTAATGTATTTGGCGTGATTTTATCATGCAATTCTTCAGATTCGATTATAAATGGAGCAATCTCATCATTTTTTATAACTTCATCCATCAAGTTTTGTATGTCACGACTGAACTCATCTTTCTTAACTGCAACATAAGCCGTTTTATTATTCATTTGTGCTATTCGGCGAATGCCCAGTGCGCTACCAATAGAATCCATATCTGGAAAGCGGTGTCCCATAACAATTACTTGATCACTTTCATTAATTAAATCTTGTAAAGCTTGAGAAACCATTCTCGATCGAACGCGCGTTCTTTTTTCCATTGGATTTGTTTTACCACCGTAAAATCTTGTTTTCTCACTTTTCGATCTTACAACTACTTGATCGCCCCCACGGCCTAATGCTAAATCTAAATTAGACTGAGCAATACTTGCTATATCATGAAAATCTTCATATTCATCTTCATCAGCATATGAAAAACCCATACTGATTGTTAAAGGATAGTTTTGTCGAGCAGTAATTTCTCTAACTGTATCGATAATTTCAAACTTTTCATTTTCAAGTTTATTTAATCTTTGACGATTTAATACAGCAAAAAACCGATCTTCATCGACTCGTTTTATAAATACACTGTGTTCATTAGCCCAATTAGTTAATTGATTCGTAACAAAGTTGTTAAGGTTTGATTTACGACGATCACTCAATGATTGTGAGATTTCATCATAGTTATCTAAAAATATATGGCCGAAAACTATTCGCGTATCAAGATAGTCTTGATAAATTTTTGCATAATTAGTCGTATCAATAACATAAAGTGCTTGAATATCTCTTTGGACACTAACATCAAGAAAACGATCTTCTAATTTTAAAGAAACTAATTCGTCAGAAGGTGCTTGACTAACGACTTGATGAAAATTCTCATCAATATCTTGAATTCTTTGCCCTAAAATATCCTTTTTCGCAAATATTTTTTTGAAATAAGGATTTGCCCATTGAACTTCATCTCGATCGTTAAATAACATAATTCCTATCGGCATACGTATGAGTGCTTCTTGTTCACTTTCTTTAATACGGTACGATAAATCAGAAATATATTGATTAGTTTGATCTATTAAATACTCTGAAAGAAAAATTACTAATCCAACAACTATTGAGAAAAGTATTAGCATTAATAAGCCTAATTTCCAATTACTTATAAAAGAAAGAATTAAAATTATAAACATGATTGTCAGTATTATTAAAAATGGAATTTTTACTTTTTTATCACGAATGTAATCTGGTAATCTTTCTAAGTTTAAACGGTTCATTCTATCGTCTCCTTATCTTTTATTTACGATAAGTAAACGGACATATACACTTTTATTATACCATTTTATGCGAATTAATTCATTAACTCCTGATGATACGAACAATGTTTTAACTATATGATATGTTTTGGCATCATATATGAAATAATTTGTTTTAGAAATTTGTTTTAGAAATTTATTCCAAAAAATTATAAATTAATTATTCTTATTTTTTACGTTGTTTTAAGCTTTTACATATTTTCATGGTCTATATATTTCATTGCTTAGTCCTTTCACATGCATATTCTATTTTGTTTCACGTGAAACACTGGATTAGTCTAGTGAATCGCTTGATTTCTCTTTATTAATTATTAAAAGACCAGCTCTTTTTATTTTTATTACATAGTGCAAATGTTTCACGTGAAACACTGGATTAGCCTAGTGAAACCTTTAAATTCTCTCTATAACTTGTTAAATGACTAGCCTATTATCTTTCTTGCATAGTACAAATGTTTCACGTGAAACACTGGATTAGCCTAAGTGAATCGTTTGATTTCTCTTTATTACTTATTAAAAGATCAACTCTTATTATTATTACATAGTACAAATGTTTCACGTGAAACACTGGATTACCTAGTGAAACCTTTAAATTCTCTCTATAACTTGTTAAATGACTAGCCTATTATCTTTCTTGCATAGTACAAATGTTTCACATGAAACACTTATTATTTTAATAAATCATTTAAAATCACTTAGTCAAGTCCATAATCTTGTGTAAAAGTTTCTAGTACAATG
>NZ_JAGN01000048.1 GCF_000526675.1 Atopobacter phocae ATCC BAA-285 | reverse complement strand
ATGGCTCAGTTCTACAAGAAAGTATATCAAGTTTAACCAGTAAGAGAGTATAGAACATTGTATAGTATTTTACACAAGATTATGGACTTGACTGAAATTTAGCTATAATTGTCTATTTTTAAGCAAATCATTCGGTAAAGTCATCAAGCTAATGGTAGACTGTTAGTAGTTTTCAAAAATCAACAAGTAGATAGATTAGCTCGATAACGGTGAGCTAAAGATTTGTATTTACTGAGTGCAATGTAAAGAAATGCAATGCACGGAATAAGATAATAGAGGAAATAAATAAAGGAGTGCAAGCATGTTAGGTCATATTATATTTTTTTTAATCGTGTTCACTGCTATCTTACTTAGTTTATATTGGATGCAAAAGATACACGTTCCATATTCAAGAAGAGTTTTATTAGGGTTAATTATCGGTATTATATTTGGAGCCATTATCCAAGTCGTGCTAGGAACAGATAGTGATGCTACTAAACAAATTATAAATTGGATTAATTTGGTCGGATACGGCTATGTTCGCTTCTTACAAATGTTAATAATTCCGCTTATTGTGGTGTCATTAATACGGGCATTTACTCGAATTGAGGGGGAATCCAATTTAGGGCGTATTGGGACGAGCGTATTAGCTACTTTACTCAGTACGGTATTTATTGCTGCCTTAGTAGGGATTACCTCAGTGATTGTGTTTCAATTAGCCGGATCTGAATTTACAAAGGGTTCAGCTGAGGCGGCACGGATTATTAGTGTAACAGAACAACAAAGCCAAGTGAGTAATCAGACTTTACCTGAACAGCTATTGAATTTTATACCAACAAATGTTTTTCAAGATTTAGCTGGCAGTCGACCAACTAGTGTCATTTCAGTGGTAGTATTTTCAATATTCGCGGGAGTGGGATACTTAGGTGTTGCTCGTAAGCAACCGGAACAAGCAGCGGTTTTTAAAACAGGGGTAGATAGTTTATATGCTATTATTTCACGGATTGTAACTCTGGTGTTAAGAATGGCTCCTTATGGTATTTTCGCTTTAATGACTAAAGCTTTAGCAACAAGTAGTTTTAAAGCGTTAATTAATATGGGAACGTTTGTTATTGCAAGTTATACAGCTATTATCATGATGTTTATCATTCATGGTGTGATTTTGTTAGTCGCTCGAGTTAATCCGTTAACTTATTATAAAAAAGTATGGCCTGTTTTAAGTTTTGCGTTCACTTCTCGTTCAAGTGCGGGGGCTTTGCCGATGAACATAGAGACGCAGATTGCTTCACTTGGTGTAGACCGAACAACGGCGAATTTAGCGGGAACGTTCGGACTCTCAATTGGTCAAAATGGATGTGCTGGAATTTATCCTGCTATGCTTGTGGCCATTATCGGACCAACGATGGGATTAGACTTATCTGATCCAACAGTATGGTTAATGATAGCGGGTACTGTTGCCATTTCTTCATTCGGTGTAGCGGGTGTCGGCGGAGGGGCAACTTTTGCCGCGTTAATCGTTTTTGGCACGTTAGGTTTGCCTGTTGAAATAATTGGGTTACTCGTTTCAGTTGAACCAATTATTGATATGGCGCGTACATCATTAAATGTGAATGACAGTATGGTTGCAGGGGTAATTGCTTCACGTCGAATTGGACAATTAAATGATACAATTTTAAATGATATGAATCAAAAAATGGCTAATAACTTTGATCATTAAAATAAATGGAAAAAGATGAATGCGATGCGTTCGTCTTTTTTTTGTGGAAAGAATTAAGTATTACAAGGAATATAGTTGTTGCTTGAAAGAATAACAGGTAAAATATCCTATAAGAAGTGAGGAGGAATTCGATTGAATCATTATTATACAAATCAACCAGAAATTGAGAGTGCTCCAGAATGGATCACGTTTAAATTGCGCGGAAAAGAATTAGTATTTCAAACAGATAACGGTGTATTTTCTAAAAAAACAATTGATTTTGGGTCACGTGTATTAATTGAAAGTATACCTAAAGAGTGGCTTTCGGAATCAAAAAAATTGTTAGATGTTGGTTGTGGTTATGGACCAATGGGGATTGCGTTAGGAGCAAGTGCTTCTCATTTAGTAATCGATCAAGTGGATGTTAATTTACGAGCGCTTGATTTAACTCGTTCGAATCGTCAAAAAAATGGAATCACAAATGGAAATGTTTGGGAATCAAATGTATATGATGCAGTTCAAACAGTAGATTATGATTTGATTGTGACTAATCCCCCTATCCGAGCAGGGAAAAAGGTTGTGCATCAAATATTAATTGAGGCATATAACCATTTAACAGAAGGCGGGCGTTTGATTTGTGTAATTCAGAAAAAGCAAGGAGCGCCAAGTGCACTCAAAAAGATGGAAGAAATTTTTACAAAAGTGAATGAGTTAACACGTGAAAAAGGATATTGGATTCTTGTTGGAGAAAAATAGCCGCATGGAACGAATTATTTCAAGTCAAATAAATAAACACTAATAGAACAAAATAGCTATCGATAAAATATTGACAGAAGCCAAAATATCATGTAATATTGATACGATACAATTACTGTTGATAAAAAAAGAGTCATGGTGAAATATTGTCCATCATGCCGCGATATTTAAAACAAAAGGGAAAGATTTCAATTTGAAATAAGGAACTTTTGTATTTTTTTTGCTTAAAAATGAGCAATTGAATCGTTTGTAACGTCAACTTAATAATTGTAACTAGAATGTCACATTGGCGAAAATAAAAAATAGGGGTGGAAAGCTTGTTAGGACATAATGTCAAGTATGGCAAGCATCGCGTTCGTAGAAGTTACGCACGAATCGGCGAAGTGCTTGATCTACCAAATTTAATTGAAATTCAACGTGATTCTTATCAATGGTTTTTAGATGAAGGATTACGCGAAATGTTTAAGGATATCTCTCCAATCGAAGATCACATTGGTAATTTATCGCTTGAATTTATCGATTATGAGTTTCAAGAACCAAAATACACTGTAACAGAAGCAAGACAACATGACGCAAACTACTCAGCGCCAATTTATGTAAACCTACGTCTTATCAACAAAGAAACGGGTGAAGTGAAAGAACAACAAGTATTCTTTGGCGACTTCCCATTGATGACTGAAATGGGTACATTTATTATTAACGGGGCAGAACGTGTAATTGTTTCTCAATTAGTTCGTTCACCTGGGGTTTACTTCCACGATAAAATTGATAAAAATGCACGTGAAAGTTTCGGTTCAACCGTGATTCCAAACCGTGGTGCTTGGTTAGAGTTTGAGTCAGATGCAAAACACGTATCTTACGTTCGAATTGACCGCACACGTAAAATTCCATTAACTGTTCTAGTTCGTGCGTTAGGTTTTTCTGGAGATGATCAAATTCTTGATTTATTTGGTGATTCAGAAACATTACGCCTAACAATTGAAAAAGATTTACATCGTGATCAATCAGATAGTCGTACGAACGAAGCGTTGAAAGAAATTTATGAACGATTACGTCCGGGAGAACCTAAAACGGCTGATAGTTCAAGAAGTCTTTTAACAGCAAGATTCTTTGATCCACGTCGTTATGATTTAGCGCCAGTAGGACGTTATAAAGTCAATAAAAAATTAAACTTAAAAACGCGTTTAATGAATCAAAAGATTGCTGAAACATTAGTGGATCCTGAAACAGGCGAAATCATTTTAGAATCTGGTGAAGTAATTAATCGCGAAGTGATGGAGCGTTTAGCCCCTTACTTAGATGGTGGATTAAATACGATGACGTTACAACCTAATGAAAATGGCGTTGTTACGGAACCTGTTCAAATTCAAATTTTTAAAGTTTACTCACCAAACGATCCAGATCGTATCATTCACGTAATAGGTAATGCAAATGTGCCAAGTGATGTGAAATATTTATTAGTGGCAGATGTGATTGCTTCATTAAGTTACTTCTTAAACTTATACGAAGGAATTGGACATACAGACGACATTGACCATTTAGGTAACCGTCGTATTCGTTCAGTAGGTGAGTTACTACAAAATCAATTCCGTATTGGTTTAAGTCGGATGGAACGTGTTGTGCGTGAACGGATGTCAATTCAAGACGTTTCAACGGTTACTCCACAACAATTAATCAATATTCGTCCGGTTGTTGCAGCGATTAAGGAATTCTTTGGAAGCAGTCAGTTATCTCAGTTCATGGACCAAACAAACCCATTGAGTGAGTTAGCGCATAAGCGTCGTTTATCAGCCTTAGGACCGGGTGGTTTGACTCGTGACCGTGCAGGATATGAAGTTCGAGACGTCCATTATAGCCATTATGGTCGTATGTGTCCGATTGAAACACCAGAAGGACCTAACATCGGATTGATTAACAGTTTATCCACTTACGCGAAAATCAATGAATTTGGTTTTATCGAAACACCTTACCGTCGTGTGGATTGGAAAACTAACCGTGTCACAGATCAAATTGACTATTTAACAGCAGATGAAGAAGATCATTATGTTGTAGCCCAAGCGAACTCTGTTTTAAATGAAGACGGAAGTTTTGCGAACGAAGTTGTAATGGCGCGTAAAGTGAGTGATAACATTGAAGTCCGTGTTGAAGATGTGGACTACATGGATGTGTCACCAAAACAAGTTGTGGCCGTTGCGACAGCATGTATTCCATTCTTGGAAAACGATGACTCTAACCGTGCGTTGATGGGGGCTAACATGCAGCGTCAAGCGGTACCTTTGATTCGTCCACAAGCACCATTTATTGGGACAGGAATGGAGCATCTTGCAGCACATGACTCAGGAGCTGCATTACTATGTAAACATGATGGAGTCGTTGAATATATTGATAGTGATCAAATTCGTATTCGTCGTCAAGATGGTACATTAGATAAATATCGTTTAATGAAATTTGAACGTTCAAACAGTGGAACATGTTACAACCAACGTCCAGAAGTTACTTTAGGTGAAGAAGTTGAAGCTGGCGATATTATCGCTAACGGTCCTTCAATGGAAAGAGGCGAATTAGCTTTAGGACAAAACCCATTAGTCGCATTCATGACATGGGAAGGTTATAACTATGAAGATGCGATTATTATGAGTGAACGTCTTGTAAAAGATGACGTATATACGTCAATTCATATTGAAGAGTATGAATCAGAAGCTCGTGATACAAAATTAGGACCTGAAGAAATAACACGAGAAATTCCAAACGTAGGAGAAGATGCCTTACGTAATTTAGATGAAATGGGTATTATTCGAATCGGTGCGGAAGTTCATGATGGGGATATTTTAGTAGGTAAAATTACGCCAAAAGGTGTAACCGACTTATCACCGGAAGAAAAATTATTACATGCGATTTTCGGTGAAAAAGCGCGTGAAGTTCGTGATACATCACTTCGTGTACCACATGGTGGAGGCGGAATTGTTCGCGACATTAAAATTTTCACACGTAGCAATGGGGATGAGTTAAGTCCTGGAGTTAACATGCTTGTACGTGTTTACATTGTTCAAAAGCGTAAAATTAATGAAGGGGATAAAATGGCTGGTCGTCATGGTAATAAAGGGGTTGTCTCTATTATTTTACCAGAAGAAGATATGCCATTTATGCCTGATGGAACGCCTGTTGATATCATGTTGAATCCACTTGGGGTGCCAAGTCGTATGAACATCGGGCAAGTACTTGAATTGCATCTTGGAATGGCAGCACGCCAATTAGGTATTCACATTGCAACGCCTGTTTTTGATGGGGCGCAAGATGCGGATGTTTGGGGAACAGTGGAAGAAGCTGGACTGGCGAAAGATGCAAAAACAACTTTATATGATGGACGTACAGGTGAACCGTTTGACAACCGCGTATCAGTTGGTGTCATGTATATGATGAAACTAGCCCACATGGTTGATGATAAATTGCATGCACGTTCAACAGGGCCATACTCTCTAGTAACACAACAACCTCTTGGTGGTAAAGCACAATTTGGTGGACAACGTTTTGGTGAGATGGAAGTTTGGGCGCTTGAAGCATATGGTGCAGCTTACACATTGCAAGAAATTTTAACTTACAAATCAGATGATGTAGTTGGACGTGTACGTACTTACGAATCAATCGTTAAAGGCGAACCAATTTCTAAACCAGGTGTACCAGAAAGTTTCCGCGTGTTAGTTAAAGAGTTACAAGCATTAGGTTTAGATATGAAAGTGCTAGATGAAGATAATCAAGAAGTTGATTTAAACGGCATGGAAGAAGAAGCAAGTGTTTCTTACGGAAGTGTAGATAATCAACGTGGTGATAAGAAACCAAATAATTCAGATAATCCAATGGCATCGTCTACAGCAAATGTACCTTTACAAGATACAGTTGAATTAACGAATGAAGATTAAAAGAAAAAATCATTGTAGAAAATAGCACTTTGGGCGTTCTTAAATAGAAAGGGAGGTTAGCCCTTTGATAGATGTTAATAAATTTGAAAGTATGCAAATTGGTTTAGCTTCTCCTGATAAGATCCGTAGTTGGTCTTATGGAGAAGTTAAAAAACCAGAAACAATCAATTATCGGACGTTAAAACCTGAAAACGATGGATTATTCTGTCAACGAATTTTTGGGCCGGTTAAAGATTTAGAGTGTGCGTGTGGCAAGTACAAACGTATGAGTGAAAAAGGTAGAGTATGTGAACGATGTGGCGTGGAAGTAACACGCTCTAAAGTACGTCGTGAACGTATGGGACACATTGACTTAGCTGCTCCAGTATCTCACGTGTGGTATTTCAAAGGTATTCCAAGCCGTATGGGATTATTACTAGACATGAGTCCACGTGCTTTGGAAGAAATTATTTATTTTGCGTCATATGTCGTAATTGACGGTGGCGATACAGGCATGGAAGTCAAACAATTATTGACTGAACGTGAGTACCGTGAACGTAAACGCCAATTTGGCAATCGCTTTACAGCTTTAATGGGTGCGGAAGCAATTAAAGAATTGCTTAAACGTGTCGATATTGAAGCTGAAATTATAGAATTAAAAGAAGCTTTAAAAACAGCACAAGGTCAAAAAAGAACACGTGCTATTCGTCGTTTAGATATTTTAGATGCGTTTAAAGAATCTGGCAACGATCCAACGTGGATGGTTATGGATGTTATTCCTGTTATTCCTCCAGATTTACGTCCGATGGTTCAATTAGATGGTGGACGTTTTGCGACAAGTGATTTAAATGATTTATACCGCCGTGTGATTAACCGTAACAACCGGTTAAAACGTTTATTAGATTTAAATGCACCTAATATTATTGTTCAAAATGAGAAACGTATGTTGCAAGAAGCCGTAGATGCATTAATTGATAATGGTCGTCGTGGTCGTCCAGTAACTGGACCAGGAAATCGTCCGCTTAAATCATTATCACATATGCTAAAAGGTAAACAAGGACGTTTCCGTCAAAACTTACTAGGTAAACGTGTGGACTATTCAGGACGTTCAGTTATTGTTGTTGGACCAAACTTGAAGATGTACCAATGTGGTTTACCAAAAGAAATGGCACTTGAACTGTTCAAACCATTTGTAATTAAAGAATTAGTTGAACGTGAAATGGCATCTAACATTAAGAATGCTAAACGTAAAATTGAACGTTTTGACGATAGTGTTTGGGGCGTGTTAGAAGAAGTTATTCGTGAACATCCGGTTCTATTAAACCGCGCACCTACGCTTCACCGTTTAGGTATCCAAGCGTTTGAACCAGTCCTAGTTGAAGGACGTGCTATTCGTTTACACCCATTAGTATGTGAGGCTTATAACGCCGATTTTGATGGGGACCAAATGGCTGTCCATGTACCATTAAGTCAAGAAGCACAAGCCGAAGCACGCTTACTAATGCTTGCTGCACAAAATATCTTGAACCCTAAAGATGGTAAACCAGTTGTTACACCATCACAGGATATGGTTTTAGGTAACTATTACTTAACAATGGAAGAGGGCGGACGTGTTGGTGAAGGAATGATCTTCTCAAATGAAGAAGAAGCAATCCTTGCTTATGAAACAGGACAAGTTCATTTACATACACGTATTGCAATTAATCCAAAAGCATTAAAAGACAAACCATTTTCAGAGTGGCAACGTGAGCGTCTCATGTTAACAACAGTTGGAAAATTATTCTTCAACTCAATTATGCCAGTTGAATTCCCATATTTAAATGAACCAACTACTGAGAATTTAGAAGTTAAAACACCAGATAAATACTTCGTGGAACCAGGAACTAATATTCTAGAAGAGTTACAAACACGTGAATTAGTACTTCCTTTCAAGAAGAAAAACTTAGGAAACATTATCGCGGAAGTATTCAAACGATTCCAAATTGCTGAAACAAGTAAAATGTTGGACCGTATGAAAAACTTGGGATATAGCTATTCAACACGTGCAGGTATTACAGTAGGTATTGCAGATATTACGGTTGCAGATACGAAAGCTGAAATTTTAGAAAATGCACACGAAGCAGTAGAACAAATTACTAAATTATACCGACGTGGTTTGATTACAGACAACGAACGTTATGAGCGAGTTATTGACACATGGAATAAAGCAAAAGATAAAATTCAAGAAGCGTTAATGCAAACATTGGATGACCGTAACCCAATCTTCATGATGAGTGATTCTGGAGCACGTGGTAACATTTCCAACTTTACACAGCTAGCCGGTATGCGTGGTTTAATGGCTAGTCCGAGTGGGAAAATCATGGAATTACCTGTTACATCTAACTTCCGTGAAGGATTGACTGTCTTAGAGATGTTCTCATCTACCCATGGGGCTCGTAAAGGGATGACTGATACGGCGCTGAAGACTGCCGATTCAGGTTACTTAACACGTCGTCTAGTAGATGTTGCTCAAGATGTGATTATTCGCGAAACAGACTGTGGAAGTGATCGTGGTCTAAATGTACGTGCAATTAAAGAAGGTAACGAAATGATTGAACCGTTAGAAGAACGGATTATCGGACGTTATGCAAACAAACGAGTAGTTCATCCTGAAACAGGTGAAGAACTAGTAGCTCGTAATGATATGATTACAGAAGATATTGCCCGTCAAATTATAGCGGCCAATGTTGAAGAAGTAAGCATTCGCTCAGCATTTACATGTAATACTCGTCATGGTGTATGTAAGAAATGTTACGGCCGTAACTTAGCAACTGGTTCAGAAGTAGAAGTTGGGGAAGCTGTTGGAACAATCGCGGCTCAATCAATCGGTGAACCAGGTACTCAGTTAACCATGCGTACATTCCATACGGGTGGGGTTGCCGGAGATGATATTACTCAAGGTTTACCTCGTATTCAAGAAATCTTTGAAGCACGTAATCCTAAAGGTCAAGCGACAATTACAGAAGTTACAGGGGAAGTTTCTAAAGTGGAAGAAGACGCTGGAAAACGTGAGAAGAGAATCACGATTCAGGGAGAAACAGACACAAGAACATACGAAATCCCTTATACATCTAGAATTATTGTTGAAGAAGGCCAATTAGTTAAACGTGGTACACCATTAACACAAGGGTCAATTGATCCAAAAGAATTGTTGCGTGTTCGTGATGTATTAACAGTTGAAAACTACTTACTTCGTGAAGTTCAAAAAGTATATCGTATGCAAGGGGTAGAAATTGGAGACAAACATATCGAAGTAATGGTTCGCCAAATGCTTCGTAAAGTACGCGTAATGGATCCAGGCTCAACTAACTTGTTACCAGGAACGATGATGGATATTGGTGATTTCATGGATGAAAATGAAACATCAATTAAAGCTGGAGAAATACCAGCAACAGCTCGTCCAGTACTACTTGGAATTACGAAAGCCTCATTAGAAACAAATAGTTTCTTATCAGCAGCATCCTTCCAAGAAACCACACGTGTCTTGACAGATGCAGCGATTCGAGGTAAGAAAGATCATTTACTTGGATTGAAAGAAAATGTTATCATTGGTAAAATCATTCCAGCGGGAACGGGAATGGCTCGTTACCGTAAAATGAAACCAAGTACAGAAGAAGAACGAACAGAATCGGCATACCGTTTAACGGAAGTTCATTCAACAAATGAAGCTGAATTAACTGTTCCATCAAGTAAAGAAGACTAATTTTACAAAAAAAGAATATGTCTAAAACATGAAAAGCAGGAGCCATAACGGGCTCCTGTTTTTTTCGTTAATTATAGCAAGAAATAATAATCATAAAAGCTACAGTAATAAAAGGAATAAAAGGAAGTTCTAAGATAAAATGCTTTTTAAATAAAAAGTAGAATAATTGATAAAGTAAGCCTAATCCACTAGCTATTAAATTCAATAAAGCCCATTTTGGAAAAGGTAGAATAAGACATAAGATGATAAGGGCTTTGAAATCAGCACCTTCGAAATAGCCAGGAATATAATATAGAATAAAAAACATAAGAATTATCAGGATAAACGCCGTATTCCATTGAGTTAATGTGGGAAAAGGATGAAGAGTAAAAATGAAACTGATTCCCCAAAAAATATCAGGAATTTCTTTTTGAATCAAATCAAATATACTTGTAATAATGAGAATATATCCAATGGTAATAATACTTAATGATGCTACTGATGAATTAAAGAATAAGTAGATAAATACTGACCAATAACCAGTAAGTAGTTCTCCAAATAAAGTTTCCGTGGGGAGTGAACGACAGCAATATCGACAGCGTCCTTTTAGACATAAAAAGGATAAGACTGGAATCATATCTAAAAAAGATAATTGCGTGTAACAATGATTGCAATACGAAAATTTAGAAGAAGGCGCGCTTGTTAATCGACGCCAAATGGTGACGGTAAAAAATGAAGCGAAGCTCGATCCGATAAAAAATATACATAAAATAAATAATAAATTGAACATTATTTAACCCCCTCATATATAATAGATGCAGTTGATGAAAAATAGTTCAAATTTTTTAGGAGAAAAGTATTGACTTTTTTCCAGAATAAGGTAATATATTTATTGCTGTTACAACTTTGCATGTTTCATTTATTTCAATGAGATGATGAAAATATATTTTTTATTAAAAAGTATTGACAGTTTGATTACAAAATGATATTATAAAGTAGTTGATGCGACAAGTAATCAACGAGTGACCTTTGAAAATTGAACAATAAAGACGAACCAAATGTGTAGGGTTAATTTGTTTCTGACGGAGCAAATTAAAACAACAATTCAAAATCACGGACAAGTGATAACAACGCCAGTTTTGGCAAACAAATGAGCAATTAAATTCTTTCATGAGAGTTTGATCCTGGCTCAGGACGAACGCTGGCGGCGTGCCTAATACATGCAAGTCGAACGCAGTTTCATTCACCGAGTGCTTGCACTCACCGAATGGACTGAGTGGCGAACGGGTGAGTAACACGTGGGTAACCTGCCCATCAGTGGGGGATAACAGTCGGAAACGACTGCTAATACCGCATGATTTTC
>NZ_JAGN01000047.1 GCF_000526675.1 Atopobacter phocae ATCC BAA-285 | reverse complement strand
ACCTCTCATGCATTCGCTCAATTTATTAAGGATCACCAAGCCATTCAAAGTATGTCACGTGTAGGAAAATGTATCGATAATGGTCCAATGGAAAACTTTTTTGGCATGCTCAAATCAGAATTATATTATTTAAATAAATATGATACATTTGAAAGTTTAACAAAAGATATTGATCAATATATTCATTTCTTTAACACTAAACGAATCACATTAAAGATGGGTTTAGCTATTCCAGCATAAAAAAACACCTATGGATGAAAAACCATAGGTGCATAAAATTTATTTTTTTACCTGTCTACTTGACAGGGAGCAGTTCACATTAGCTTGCAGTGTTTTTTTTGTGAATAAATATATAATTTAATCATGCGGTATAGTATAATATATAAGTAAACTGAAATCGTTTTATTGTAAAAAAAAGAGAGAGGTGAAATAATGCTAGAAATCAACAATCTATCAAAACGTTTTGGCACAGTTCAAGCCTTAAATGACTTGAATATGACAGTGAATCCTGGAGAAATCATGGGATTAATTGGTCAAAACGGTGCAGGAAAATCAACTACTTTTAGATTAATGCTAAACTTTATTACGGCTGATCAAGGAGTAGTGAAGTGGAATAATCAGAAACTGGACCAATCAGTTTATAATCAAATTGGATATTTACCGGAAGAACGTGGATTATATCCTAAACTTTCTATTGAAGAACAAATTTTATTTTTCGGAGAACTAAGAGGTAAGAAAAGAAGTGAAATCGAGCCTAAAATTAACGCATGGATGGATCGATTTGAAGTAAAAGGTAAACGAAAAGATAAAATTAAATCATTGTCAAAAGGAAATCAACAAAAAGTCCAAATTATTACGACATTGATTCATGAACCACAGTTAATTATATTAGATGAACCATTTAGTGGTTTAGATCCAGTCAATGCTAGTATGTTAAAAGACGCAATTATTGATGTGAAACAATCTGGTGCAGCTATTATTATTTCCAGTCATAATATGGATAATGTGGAAGAAATGTGTGATCGGTTAACCATGCTAAAAAAGGGACAACGTATTTTGTATGGAACAATTGAAGAAATTCGATCAAGTTTTGAACGCTTGAAATTAGTCGTTGAAACACCATTACCTGCTTCACAATTACAATTAATTGATGGGGTCAACCATGTTCAATCTATTGGAACTAATCGTTATCGCTTATTATTAAATCGTGAAGAAGTAGGGAAAGAGGTTTTTAATCTTGTAACGAAAGACGGATACATTCCCGTATTCAGTCAGCAACCACCAACTTTAGATGAAATCTTCCGAATGAAAGTAGGTGAATCCAATGAATAAAATGTGGTTTGTAGCAAAAAATGTTTTTTTTAAAAATATAAAATCAGGAACATACTTATGGATGGTTATTGCTCCGTTTTTCTTTTTAATCGTTGGTTCTGGAGTAGGGTATTATATTTCTGAAGATATGAAAGGTACAGAAGATGCAACGATATCGGTTGTGACGACTGATAATCAATTGAAAGAGCAATTAAAGGAAATGAAACAGCCTGTTATTCAATTTGATTCAAATATAAAAGAAGCGCGTGAAAAATTAAAAGCGAATGAAATTAGTGGATATATGGACTTATCTGATCCACTTTCACCAATCTTTTATCAAAAGACCACAGATGATAATGTTAATTTGAGTAATATTGAAACAATTTTAAGTCAAAAATCTATAAATGATACAGCCAAAAGATTAAATATCACAGAAGAAGATATTACACAAATAAAATCGGCACAAGTTTATATAAAAAATGAACGAATCAATTTTGAGAAAAAAGAAGCAAATGATGATATTACTCGAATGATTCATACAGGGATTGCCTATGTGTTTGCATTCTTCTTATTAATGTTTATAACAACCTATTCAAATATAATTGCTCAAGAAATTGCTTCCGAAAAAGGGACGCGAATTATGGAAGTTATTCTTTCAAGTATGAAAGCTTCCTCTAATTTACTTGGTAAAATGATTGGAATTGTTATGGCAGTGATGTTACAAATCTTCATTTATACTGTATTAATCAGCGCTACCTACTTTATCCCATTTGTGAATCAGTTTATTCATAACAATGTACCAGATGAAGTGATTAATCAGTTGTTAAGTAAGCAATTAGGCTTTAGTGTACTGTTCCTAATCTTTGGGATATTTATGTATGTTTCTCTTGCATCATTTTTAGGTTCCTTGGTGAGCCGGGCAGAGGATGTACCAAAAGCAATATCTGTTCTTACAATATTTGTTATTTTAGGTTTCTATATTTGTATGTATGCGATTAGTAATCCAAATAGCATGGTTGTAATTGTTGCAAGCTATATTCCATTATTATCACCATTCATTATACCGTTTCGAATTGCAAGCGAAACCATTACAGCGGGTTATGTATGGTTAAGTATGGGGTTAACCTTTTTATCAACCGTTTTAATCACGATATTCTCAGTATGGTTCTATGAAGCAAGTGTATTAGTTTATTCAAGTGGAAATATCTTTACTGCGTTTAAAGAAGCACTTGTTTTAAAAAGAAACAATCGGAAAAACTAAGTATATAATTTTACTTTTTTCTAGTAGGTATGTCATAATCTAAAGAGTAAATATTCTTTATGAGGTGATAAGAAATGAAAAAACGTATAAAGAAAATAAAAAATATTATTAAGTTAGTGTTATTGATAATGCCTGTATTAGGAGCAATTCGTGAACTAATGCGAAGCAATGCATAGATAATTAGTTAACTGATGTAAGAACAGGAGGAATTATCCCTCCTGTTTTTTATTGTCTTCATAATGTGTTAAAATAATATTCAAATAATGAGTAAATTAAAGTGAGGTACTGTATGAAATCGACTATCGGAATTATTGATTCAGGCGTAGGAGGTTTATCGGTTTTAAAAGAAGCGATGCGTCTTTTGCCCGGTGAAGATTTTATCTACCTAGGGGATAATGCACGATGTCCTTATGGTATTCGACCCACGCAAGAAATCTATCAGTTTACCAAAGAAATGATTGATTATTTAATTAGTCAAGAAGTATCAACAATCGTGATTGCGTGTAATACGGCGACTGCCGTAGCATTAGATCAACTAAAAGAGTTATATGATATTCCATTAATAGGTGTCATTCAACCAGGTGCCAAGAAAGCTGTTCAAACAACAAATTCAAAGCGAGTTGGCGTGATTGGAACTAAAAATACGATTCAAAGTAAAAGCTATACGGAGGCGATTCAACTGCTTGATCAATCCATTCATATTTTTGATTTAGCGACACAAAACTTTGTGGATCTTGTGGAACGTAATATGACAGATGAATCGATTACACTACCTATTATTGAACGCACCTTACAGCCATTAATGGATGAATCAATTGATACATTGATTTTAGGATGTACCCATTTCCCGTTATTATCGTCTGTCATTCAACGAGCAGTGGGACCTAATATTCGATTGATTGATTCAGGTTACGAAACTGCTTATGTTCTAAAAGAAAAAATGAGCCAGTCATTAGACGTATTTGAGCAAAAAAATGATAGGCCCCCTGTTAACGTTCGTTTTTTAACAACAGGTGATGTCACACATTTTAAAACCATCGCTGAACGATGGTTACAAATGGAAATTGAACATGTTCAACAAATTACGTTAGGAGAATTCAAATGAAATTAGATCAAACATTACTCATTGCAACAGCGAATCAACATAAAGCACAAGAATTAGCAGTACTCTTTGAACCATTAGGACTTCAAATAGAAACATTATTAGATTATCCTGATTTACCATCCGTTGAAGAGACGGGATTTACATTTGAACAAAACGCTCGCTTAAAAGCAGAGACTATTGCACAACAAACCGGACGAATTGTATTAGCCGATGATTCTGGATTAGCTGTAAAGGCTTTACATGGTCAGCCGGGTGTTTATTCTGCTCGATACGCGGGAGAACCGAAAAATGATGCAAGAAATAATGCCAAATTGTTAGCTGAATTAGGTGGCGAAGAAACAACGGATCGTTCTGCTTCATTTCACACAGTAATTGTAGCAAGCTATCCGGGTAATGAATCATTAGTTATTGAAGGACGTATCGATGGGAGCATTGCAGCGGTTCCTAGAGGAGAAAATGGGTTTGGTTATGACAGTTTATTTTTACCAAACGGGAGAGTGCAAACATTTGGTGAAATGGATGCTTCAGAAAAAAATGAGATCAGTCATCGCGCCATAGCAGTCAAGCAATTGTTGAAAGAATTGCCTCAATGGTTGAATAACTTGTCTCATGATGAATCGGACCTTAAATAGGAGGGCGTTATGACGAAATACTTTGTAATTAGTGATAATCATGGGGAATTAGAACCGATGCGTGAGTTAATGCATCGCTTTCGTCATCAAGTGGATTATTTTATTCACTGTGGGGATTCAGAATTTGATGATCGTGATGAAGTATTTGAACAGGTGTTGGCGGTACGAGGAAATACGGATTTTCACGGAGCTTTCCCTTTAGAAATCGTTAAAGATTCCATTTATGTAGCACATGGGCATCAATTAGGTGTACGTTTAAATGTTGAGGAGTTAAGTCAAAGAGCAAGAGAGATGAACTGTTCAATTGCTTGTTATGGACATACTCATATATTGAATGTAACTGAAATGAATGGTGTCATTTGTATTAATCCAGGTAGTATCTCTCTACCTAAAGGACCTTATTCTTCTTTAAAAACTTTTTGTATCGTGGATGTTACACCTCAACATGTTCAAATTGATTATTACAATGATGAAGGAATTAAAATCGACGGGTTAACTCGTCACATTAATCGTTAAAGAAAAACCACTTGTTTATTTTTAAGTAAACAAGTGGTTTTAATATTATTGATCGACTATTGCAATGGGATTACTCTGTGGTAGACTGACATTTGCAAGATGGAGTGCTTCAACATAAGCTTCCATTAATTTATTTTGAACAGCATACTGTTCACCAGGGATTACAAAGCAGACTACTCGATAATACAGTTGACCGTTTGGACGATATAATACGCCAAGATGTTCAGGAAAACGTTGCACATTGGATAAAGTAGGAATGACCTTTTGATTGACTTGATCAATCACTCGTCGTAAATCTTCGATTGACGTCTGAGGTAAAATATTAATATCCATTGTTGCACGCATATCACTTTGTGAATGATTCGAGACAATCATAATTTCACGGTTAGGAATATAATAAGTTGTCCCATCAAATCCAATCACTTTAGCACTTCGAATTCCTACATTTGCGACAATACCACTAATTCCACCAAATGTGACGTCATCTCCTACATCAAATTGATGTTCTAATAAGATAAAGAAGCCATTGACCACATCAGTTAGAAAATCCTTTGCACCTAAACCGATTGCAACACCAGCAATTCCAGCTCCAGCAAGTAATGTAGAAACAGGAAAACCTAATATGGATAAACACCCATATAATATAATAAAGTAAAAAATATATTGAATCGAGTTTTTAAGTAACGCGTATAGAGTTTTAGAACGACTGGACGACTGTTTACTTCGAACCATGTAACTACTGAACCCTTTTTGAACAATGTACTGCATTAATACTTTGATAAAATAAAAAACTAAAATAAAAGCAATTAATTTAAATAGGGTCGTTAAACTGATAATGAGCCAGTTTTGCCAATTATCTAAAACGTATGTATTCATTAGCTCTTTGAGTTGTAAAAATGAATTTTCCATATAATCTTCCTTATTTGTATTTTAATCATAACCTAGTATAACAAATATTTCAGTAAATCAGAAGAAAAGGGTATGTTTTGGTCAATCGAAGAAATAAATGATATATTCATTTTTTTTTAGGAACGAGTATATATTATTGGAAACGATTAGATTATCATGCTATCATTAAATTGTGATAATCCAATTATAAGTATAATTATCTAGATGGGAGTGGTAAGATAAATGAGTATAGGAGAAATTGCTGGATTAATTGCAGCATTAGCTTTTGTAGCGTTAGTAGTATTTATAATCATCAATCTAAAAAAAGTAGCAAATGTGATTGGTGAGTTGGAAAACACTGTTAAAGAAGTGAACCAAACAATTTCAATTGTGACGAAAGATGTAAACAATTTATCTGTTGAAGTAGAAGGTTTATTGAATAAAACAAATATGTTAGTTGATGATGTTAATGGTAAGTTATCCATGACTGATCCATTGTTCAATGCGATTGGAGATATTGGTGTATCTGTCTCTGATGTTAATCAAACGAGTCGCAATTTAGCGGCATCATTAGTTTCAAAAAATTTAAGAAAACATACAGCACCAACTAATTTACAAAAATTATCTCGTGCAGCTCTCGCTTTAAGGAAAGGCCGTAAAGAAAAAGCATCTGGTCATGTTCAAGAAGTTAAAGTTGAAGTAGAAGAGCCACAACTTTCAAACATCAAAGTTTATGATTAATAACGATTTACAGATGATAAATTAAAATAAAAGATTAAAGGAGCGATTATGATGAGTAAAAAAGGTGGATTTTTATTAGGGGCAACAATTGGGGCAGTTTCTGCAGCGGCAGTAGCATTATTATTTGCACCAAAATCAGGTGAAGAATTAAGAAAAGAATTAGCTGATGAATTAGAAAAATATAGAGACCAATTAGATGAGTACAGCCAAATTGCAGTAGAACGTGGGACTGAATTATCTCGTATTGCACAAGATGCAGCGGAAGATATTAAATTTAATATTAAAGATACAGCTGAAAATGTACGTACACAATTAGGTGATTCTTCAGAAAATTTAAAAGTAGATTTTGAATTGATTAAAGATGAAGTTCAAAAGTCAATTCAAAATGTTAAAGAAACAACAGAAACAAAAGTTGAAACTTTAAAAGAAGTAGCTAAAGATACTGGCAAGGAAGTTAATGGAGTTAATAAAGTAACTGTACAAAAAGCTAAAGAATCGTCCGAAAAATTAAAAGACACAGCTGAAGAAGTAGTAGCAACTGCAAAAGAAAAAGCAGAAGCAGTAAAAGAAGATGTACAAAACAAAATGAACAAATAATTTGTTTTAACAAAAAGCCATTAAACAATTGTTTAATGGCTTTTTTGATGTTCGTTATAATTCATTAGCATAAGGACTCGAAGTAAAAGATTGGAAGCCGTCTTTTGTAAGTACGCCACAATCTTCAACACGCACTCCGATTTGATTGGATAAATAAATACCAGGTTCAATAGAGAAACACATGCCTTCTTTTAGAACTAAATCATTTCCGCCAACAATTGAAGGAAATTCATGAGCAGTCCGCCCAATTCCATGGCCTAATCGATGAATAAACGCATCACCATATCCTGCTTCTTCAATAATCGAACGAGCTATTTGATCAAGTTCACTGGCTGTCATTCCTATTTTAGCTTGTTGCATCGCTGTATGATGTGCGCGGAGGACGACATCATATACTTTTTGATTGTCTAATGAGTCAACATCTTTTTCTCCAAAGAATGTCATTCGTGTGATATCTGACGCATAACCTTCCCACATTACTCCTAAATCCATAAGAACCCATTCGTTTTTTTGCAACTGTCGCTGACCAGGTTCACCATGCGGATCTGCAGCATGATCACCAAATAAGACAATGGTTCCAAAACTAAATTCCTTCACACCAAGTTGGCGCATTGCGAGTTCAGCTTGTTGAACGAGCTCAATTTCGGTTACGCCTTCAACTAAATGATCACGAATGAACTGCACCATTTTTTCAGCGATTTTTCCACTAGCAAACAAATGGCCTAATTCTTCTTTTGATTTGATCATTCTTTTTTCTTCTAACCAACGGGAAAGATCAGCCCCCCAAGAATTAAGATGAGCTGCTTCAAAGGATTTAAGATAATAATAATTAAAGTGATCATATTCTATAGCAATCGTCATATTTGATTGTTTTTGTAATTGATGAATTTGATGGGCAATTTTATTAAACGGATTTTCTCCATCTTGATAGCTATAGACAGGCATTGAAAGAACTTTTTCTTTTGCCATATTTTCTTCTAAAAATGGTACAAATAAAAATTGTGCGCCACTCTCATCTATATAATAAGCAATAATACGTTCGTGTGGGTCTGTTTCGTAGCCTGCTAAATCACGAATGGCCTCTTTTGATGTAAAGAGAGCACCTGTTTGTTGATTAGTTGTTAGCCAATCTTTAATCGATAGGGACATATTCATCCTTCTTTCTAAAATTAAAGTACTTATGATTGATTTTTCATATAATTTAATTTATAATATACAGATTGCTGTATTAATATTAATCAATTCATATATATATTTATCATACACTATTCTAATAAAATTTAATTGACATTTTTAAAGTTTTGAAGATTTTTTCTGAAAAATCATGAAAAAAAACATTAAAGCGCTTGCATAAATAGTTTAGCAGTGCTAAATTGTATATATATGTTACCTTGAAGGAGGTTATTTTTGTGGAGAAGCAAACCATTACAATTTATGATGTTGCTCGCGAAGCAGGTGTGTCTATGGCGACTGTTTCTCGTGTAGTGAATGCCAATGCCAATGTAAAACCAGCTACTCGAAAAAAAGTTTTAGAAGTAATTGATCGTTTAGATTATCGTCCAAATGCTGTAGCACGAGGATTAGCAAGTAAGAAAACCACTACTATTGGTGTATTAATTCCAGATGTAACTAATTTATATTTTTCAACATTAGCGCGTGGAATTGACGATGTTGCTTCGATGTATAAATACAATATTATCTTAGCCAATTCAGATCAAAACAATCAAAAAGAAGTTCAAGTACTAAATACGCTATTAAACAAGCAAGTTGATGGTGTGATTTATATGGGTAATTATGTGACAGATGATATGCGTCGCGAATTAGCTCGTACGAAAGCACCAGTTGTCTTAGCTGGGACAGTTGATCCAGAAAATGAATTTGCAACGGTAAATATAGATTATGTAGAAGCAACAGAAGAAGTTGTGAGTCAATTGATTGAAAAAGGGCACTCAAAAATTGCATTTGTATGTAATCAATTGAGCGATCCAATTAATCAAGCATATCGTTTAGAAGGATACAAATCTGCATTGAAAAAGGCAGGAATTCCATTCGATGAGAATTTCGTCTTTGAAGTGAATAATAATTATATGGCTGGCGAAGTTGTAAGTGACCAATTACGTCTCGCTCACATTACAGCTGCTTTTGTATGTGATGATGAAGTTGCAACTGGTATTTTAAACGGTTTGATTGATCAAAATGTACGCGTACCAGAAGACTTTATGATTTATACAGCTAACCATACGAAATTAACACAAATTGTTCGACCTAAATTATCAAGTATTGCGCCACCATTATATGACATTGGAGCGGTTGCGATGCGCTTATTAACTAAATTAATGAGCAGTGAAACGGTGGATGACCGTCAAGTCATTTTGCCATACAAAGTTGAAGAAGGCGGAACAACAGGACAATAATTTTAAAAATGGTTTGTAAATTTTATCGCTACGGTTTACGTAGCGATTTTTTTTGTATATAATAGTCCGTTCGAGAAAAGTATAATAGTTGAAAACTTAAAAGGACTACACTACCATATTAATGAGATAATAAAAGAGAGGACGAATGATAGAAATGCAAAGTCAAATAGATGATCCGGATAATCAGATCATTCCAGAAGAATCATACAACGAGATGCGCAAAAAGATTTTTGCGATTGCTTGGCCTGTTTTACTGGAGTTAGTATTAGCTTCTTTATTTGGAATGGTTGATATGATGATTGTGGGGAATTATAATAACCAGCAATATTCTGCAGCGGCGGGTGTTGCGGCTATTGGTATGATTAATCAACCAATTTTAATTTCTTTAGCTTTAATTCAAGCATTGGGTGTTGGAGGAACCGCATTGATTTCAAGATACTACGGTGCAAAAAAGTTAGATCGCTTAGAAACAGTGGCTAAACATGTTTTAGTGTTATCGTTCTTTTTTGTCGCGATTCCTTTAGCTGTTATTTTGTTTGTGTTTCAAGAAGAAATTTTAGTCACATTAGGTGCCGAACCAGATGCTTTAATGGTTGGTTTAACTTATTTTAAATGGGTAATAATTGGATTTCTTTTTTTATCGATTACATTAAGTTTGTCGGCAAATTTAAGAGGAATTGGAGAGACACGCATTCCCATGAAAGTAAATATTGTTGCTAATGGAATGAATATGATTTTATCCTTATTACTAGTTAATGGGTATTCAATTTTTCCGGAAATGGGTGTGAGTGGAGCTGGATTTGCGACGATGCTATCGAATGTAATAAGCGCTGCTTTAGTATTTATTTATGTCTCATTAGGCAAGAGCAAATTACCGTTTAATCCCTTTGAACCGTTTCGTTTTAATCGACATATTATGAGACGTGTGGTTCAAGTTGGACTACCTTCTGCAGGTGAACAATTGATTTTAAGATTAGGAATTATTTTATATTTAAGAATGGTGGCTGGTTTGGGAACGGTTGTGTTAGCCGCCCATCAAATTTCTTTAAATATAACAAGTTTGACGTTTACACCAGGAGCAGCATTAGGAATTGCATCAAGTGCTTTAGTCGGACAAGCATTAGGGGCAGAGCGAGCCAATCAAGCGGAACGATATGCACGTTATACGAGTAAAGTAGCAATGGCGATTGGCTTGTTTATGGGCTTGTTATTTTTCTTTTTAGGTGAACAGATTGGTGCGTTGTATTCGTCAGATGAGGCGATTATAAAGAATGTTGGTATGGTAATGGCTATTATCGCAGTTATTCAGCCTTTTCAATGTTCTCAGTTAACGACAGCGGGGGCATTAAGAGGTGCAGGAGATACGATTTTTCCGATGATTTCTGTTTTAATTTGTATATTAGGTGTACGTGTATTAACGGCGTATGTTTTAATTTATAAATTTAATTTAGGATTAGCTGGAGCTTGGTATGCTGTTTTAGCTGATCAACTTATTCGATCAATTATGATTCGGTGGCGATTTAACTCAGGTGTGTGGAAAAATATTGTACTATCATAATAAAAAAGGATTAACGGTTTGATATGCTCCCCCTAAAGTAGACACTTGAAAAAGTAAAACTATTTTAGGGGGATTTTTTCATGCGTAAAAATAAACGTCATTCGGCTAATGAGTTAATGTATTTTATTGATCTCTATTTAATCAGTGGAATACCCTATGTAGAATTACAGGAAAATTATGGCTTAAAATTAAATGATAAAAACTTTCGAAAGTATCTTAATAAGTATAGATTACATGGGCCTTCGGCCTTAATATCAAAAGGTACCAATAACAATTATTCTGAGGTTTTTAAGAAGAAAATTATTGACGAACATTTGATTGATGACGCCTCTTATTTAGAGCTCGCTATGAAGTATAATATCCCATCAGATAGTACTGTAAGAAGCTGGGTTTTAAAGTAT
>NZ_JAGN01000046.1 GCF_000526675.1 Atopobacter phocae ATCC BAA-285 | reverse complement strand
TTGATTCTTTTGATCTTGATTCTCTTGACCGTTTGTTTCTGGTTTTGGTTGATTCTTTTGATCTTGATTCTCTTGACCGTTTGTTTCTGGTTTTGAGTTGCCATTTTGAAGTGAGTCATCTGATTCCTTTTGTGGACCTTCATTCCCATTTGGATTTGAGTTTGGTTCAATATTTTCAGTATCTTTAGTATTTGCTTGTTTTTCACTTGAGCGCTCAACCATACTCCAATCAATTGGCTCTTTTACAGAATCTAATTTAATGATTAAAGGTTTTTCATTTGTGTTAATGATATTTATTGTTTGATTGTTTAAAGTCTTCTTGAGTACTACATTTTCAGATGAATCTTGGTTTAGTTTATTTTCGGGAATACTATTTGAATCAAATGGAGATGATTTTAATAGCAATTCTAGATGATCATCATATCCATCACCATCTGTATCTTTACTTAAATAGTTCGTTCCGATTCGTAATTCATCAATATCCTTAATCCCATCACCATCTGTATCTAAATCCGCATAAGGTTTATCCATACGGTATCCTGTTGAAAATAACTCTTTGTATTTTAATCCATTAGTTCTTGGGAAAAAGTTTAAACTTGTGTGGAATAAATTACTGTTCGCTAATTGTAAAAACTCAATGTTTTTATAAGGATAAATATTTGAAGCAACATCAAAAGATATTGAATATGGTTGTAATTTATGCATCAAACGATTATATCGTTTATCTGCGTTTTCCAAATAAAGTTTTTTTGATTGTTCTTTAATATTTTTGGCTACACTCACATGTTCTTTGTTCCATGTAAGATAATTCGCCGCAATCCCAGGTGCGTTAAAAACAGCTGTGTGCTTAAATTTACTATCTGACATTACTTCAGCGGAAGAAGCTAAATATTGTGCCAAATAACCACCTAGTGAATGACCTGTTAAATAATATGAATCATAATTTTGCAGTTCAGTAATTATGCTATTCAAACTTTTTACTTGGCCTGGTTGCCATCCTAGTGCAATACTTGCATCTGATTTTGCATCATTAATACTGTCTGTTCCTCGGAATGCAACGACAGCCTGCTTATTATTTTTAAAAATAGACGCTGAAAAACCGTTAGAAGGATCATTAATCTGTTTAACGAAGTCCCAATGTGGTACGATTTCTCGAATATCAGCAATTCCTTTAACTTCATCTTGATTAAATTGTTTAATTAACATATATTTTTCAGAAATCGTTTTATCATCAAGCGTTTTTTGAGACTCATCATCCTTAATTTTTTTACCTTCCTCAAATAGTCCAGTTAATTGATTTTCAGTATGATAAGCAAGTTCCATAAAAAAGCGTAAATCCCTATCGGTTACATCCCACTTTTTAGGATCATTATCATAAACATCAATAATTCCGTCCCCATCTTCATCTTTTTGATAAAATGGTTTAAAATCGAATTTTCCTTTCAAATCTTTTACACTATTTTTTAATTCTTCTATTGTTTTAGTATCAATATTTGGTCCACTTTGCTCTTGAGGTTTTATTTCATTAATTGGTACAACGTTTGGTTTGTCCAGAGCCTGAGATGATGCTTCTCGTTCATCATCGATATTAGTTGATTTAAATTTTTGCTCTTCAATATCATTATGATTCATTTCTGAATCACTATTAAACGCTTGTCCTCCATTTTGAGATGATATACTTGACGAATTGCTCGTATTGATAGTTCCAATTTCTGTTGATACATGCTCTTCATCTGCATGAATCATTTCATTTGTTGTAAACAGCGCACCAACTGCCATTGCCCCTGCTACAACATTCATTTTTCTTTTTATACTTTTTTTGTTTTTTACATTTTTATTTACTTTAAATTCTATTTCCTTATTGTCCATAATGCCTCCTCTTATATACCGTTACTAGTTTGTTTTACTATATTATACTATTTTTTTAGAGTTATCAATAAAACATTTTAATTTAAAGTGTTTTCTAATTGTTTTTTTACAATTTAAAACTATTAAAAAAAAGCAATAGTTTTATCTATTGCTTTTTGCTTTATTTAAAAGAATCTTACTTGATTATATCTATTTCATATTTCATATTTGGATTAGTATCTTCTAATCTTTTTAATATACGCTTTAATGATTCTAATCGATAGACGACATCCGTTGCTTGATTACCTTGTATAATAAACAATACATCTTTTGTTTGATCAGTTATTTTATAAAAATCTGAATCTCTAGCATCTAAATAAGCCATAACACCTTTTTGATCACGATAAATATAATCGTGTGGTCCTACTTTTTTTTCGGTCGATAAAATAGGTGTAAATACATCTTCTTTTTTTGATTGTGTGAATTCTATCGGAAATGTGATTTGATCTAAATCGTGTGCTCCAATTGACAAATATGATTGTATAGCTTCTACATTGTAAACATCAACAATACTATTAATTCGAGGGAGTCTCCCACTTCGAGCGACATTTTTAATCATTGTTTCAGCACTTGGCGGATACTTTTTTAAACTTCGACCAATTTCTTTTACTTTTTCACGATATGCATGAATGATTGGTTGTTCTCTAAGCATCTCTATATCCACTGATTCAGCATGTCTCACTGCACGTTCCACATCTAATTCAAAGTCTGGCGATAAATCGGCGTTTGGATCCACATGATATACTTTTGCCACAACAATTTGTTCTACACCTAATTGTTTTACACTTTCATCAATAATGAACTCCATTGATATCCTCCTTAATTTTATAAAAATAATTTCTTTATAATATAGCAATACTATATCTTTTAGAAAGTTGCTCTATCATTATTAAATGTTTTAGTATTTTTTAATGTTTTATTGCGTTTCGTATCATCGAAAAGAGATTTTTGTATGTTATAATTAGTTTGAATTTGTTCGTTTTATAAAAACGATTAAGAAGGAGCTAAGTATGTTAAAAGAACAACGTTTAAAAGTTATTCGTCAATTATTAGAAACAACCGGCATGATAAAAGTTAGTGATATTATGGAAAAACTAGACGTTTCAGATATGACTGTACGACGAGATTTAGATGAGCTTGAAAAATCAGGAATATTAACTCGTGTACATGGTGGTGCGCGTTTAAAAGATTTATATCGAATTGAAGAACTTTCGCATGATGAAAAGCAAATTGTAAATATTGATAAAAAACGTGCCATTGCTCGACAAGCTTCTCGACTAATAAAAAAGGATGAAACAATTTTCCTCGGTCCAGGTACAACCATTGAAATGCTAGCTGAAGAAATTTCTTTAGACTCTCTTCGTATTGTTACCAATTGTTGGCCAGTGTTTGAAAGACTAAACAAAAAAAAATCTTCCAATAGCAAAATTTATCTTTTAGGTGGAGAAATGCGTTTGAAAACCCAATCTTTTTTTGGAGAGTTAGTTAATACACCTTTGACTAACATGAAATTTCATAAAGCTTTTTTTAGTTGCAATGCACTTAACGAAAACGAAGTGATGACCTCTACTCTTGAGGAAGGACAAACACAAACATTAGCATTAGATAATTCTCTTGAAACCTATTTATTACTCGATAGTTCAAAATTAGGAAAGCGAGACTTTTGTGTGTACTATCAACTAAAAGATATTACATCTGTAATCATCGATGACGGAGCTCGCAATGTTCCTTGGTTAGATCAAGAGTCTACTTATTTTGCTTAACTATAAAAGCTCACGATAATTCGTGAGCTTTTATTATATGTATTTTGATAATATCATTTATTATTTACCTGAATATTTTTCATTACGTTTTTTCATTTCTTTTGCATACCAAACGAATATTAATAAGTATGCTACTAATGCACCAATAGCATATAACATATATTGACTTTGTCCATTTGAGGCATTACCTACTAAATATCCTAGGAATTTTTCGATTGGCCCTTCCATTGTTGTATGAGAAATTAAAGTAGATTGACTCAATCCAGCTGGGAAAGCCCCAACTTTTTTAGCTGTTTCAGTTACAAATGGAGCAATTATCGTTCCAGACCACAAGAATAATGGTAATTCAATCGCACCAATGATAATCATACGTAATAATTTTCCTCGAGTTACAACTAACAATGCAGGTGTTACACCCATTGCTATAATCCCGCCTAATGGCAATAATTTATTTCCAGGTAAAATAATTGCTTCTAATAACATAATAGGCGCTAAAATGTTAGCTGCTGCCCACATTTCGGCACGTCCAGCTATAAATGGCCAGTCTAAACCAATATTAAGCGTTCTTCCGTTAAGACGAGAACTTGCAAAATCTGCAATACCTTGTGATAAAGGTTCTACTGCTGCAATAAACCATGATCCAATGATTGAGAATAATTCCAATGCAACTGCAGCGGTGAATGCTAACGCTAAAATTTCTGTAGGTTTTTGTCCAGCAAGTAAACCTACAAAGATACCTAAATAAATACCAATAGAGAATTTTGATCCCCAAAAACCGATTTTACTATTTAATTTAGCAGCATCGAAATCATATTTATCTAACCATGGGAATAACAAGTCAAATATTTTGTCAAATACCATAACGACCGGATTCATCATATAATTCATGTGTGTTGCGGTCATTGGATTACCTTCAGGTGCATTTAATAAATCATTAAATGTTGGTTTCATTAAGTCTGAGTTAATAATTTTCAATACCCCGATAAACACAACTAACAATGTCGCAATAAATAAGTTCGCTCCTGAATAAATTGCAAATAATCCAACGATAGATAAATGCCAAATATTGAAAATATCTACATCCAATGTATCTGTAATTTTTAATACTAACATAATTGCGTTTACAATAATCATAATTAATAAGAAATATAATGTATATGGTGATCCCCAAGTGATTGTGGCAAGTGGCGCCCATCCCACATCGGTAATATTGAGTGATAAACCTGTACGTTCAACAAATGCTGTCATTGCCCCTGAAAATGCAGTTGTTAAAAAACCGATAACTGCACCAATCCCTGTTAAAGCAATACCTAATTTAATACCGCCTTCTAGAGCTTTTGTAAATTTCACACCAAAAAGCATAGCAATTAATGTAAGAATAATCGTCATTAAAGGAGCCGCACCTAATTCAAGAATCGGTTTCAAGAAAATATTTATGCCATCAATAATAGTATTCATTTTATTCCCTCCTAATCAAACCTAATTATTATTTGTCAATTGTTTTAATAATTTCTTCTAATTTGCTATACACTGGTTCAGCCATTGTTGGAATACGATATAATATTGCTCCAGCATCTACTATAGGAATATTAACTGGAAATCCAAGATCTGTTTTTGCAATTTGAGCAAAAATATCATAACGAGATAACATATCTTCGTTAATATCTTTTATCATAACTGCATCACAAGATACGTTATATCCTCTTTTAGTCATCTCTGCTTCTATCGCTGATTTAATTTGATGACTTGAGTTAACACCTGCTCCGCATGCCGCTAATATTTTTACCATTGTTCTATCTCCTTTCATTATTTAAAAATTATTACTTATAAATTCATAAATTCGTTTAGGGTCATCACTATTTAAACAACTTAGAAGTTCGTTCTTATTACTACTATTTATAAAGTCCATAATTTGCGCTAATAACCCCGCTTGTGTTTCTCCCTTCCCATTTAATATCATAAATAAAAAGGATACTTCTAATGTTTCAGATGGATCAATCATATTATTAAATAAGACAGGCTTCATTAATTTGATTGGAACGATTCTGGTTGTTTTTACATATTCCGATTCTGTATGAGGAATTGCGATATTTGGATATTCTGGATTAACTGGCCTCATATTTAACCCTGTCGGATATGAACGCTCTCTTTCAATAATTTTTTCTAAAAAACTTTCTGTAATCAAATCTTTTTTTAACAAGTCTGAAGATATTTTTTCAAATATTTCTTCTTTTGTTGATACGTTTAAAACATATGTTGTATCTTCAAAAATCACTGTTATATCCCTCCAGTCAAAAACACTAAAAGTTTGTTTTTGTTTGTTTATTCATTTCATAAATCAATTGTAAACGTTTTAAACAAACAAGTCAACTCATTTTTAAAACGTATTTAAACTTTTTTAGTTGATATTTGTTTGAAATAGTTTTAATATAGTTTTACAGATATTAAATAGTAAACAAACCAAACAAAATTAAGGAGGATTTAACTATGCGTGTAGTAATTGGAGCTGACAAAGACGGATTTGAATTAAAAAATATGATTAAAGCTCGTTTAATCGAAAGAGAATTTGACATTCTAGACCAAACAACAGAAGCAGCTGAAGATTTTGTAGAAGCAACAAAACTAGTTGCTCAACCCATTTTAGAAAATGATGATACTTTTGGCATTGTAATCGATGCTTATGGAGCTGGAAGTTTTATGACTGCTACCAAAATCAAAGGGATGGTTGTCGCTGAAGTGTCCGATGAGCGTTCTGCTTACATGACACGAGAACACAATAACGCTCGAATGATCACACTCGGTGCAAAAATTACAGGTGTAGAATTAGCATGGAATATTGTTCAAGAATTTTTAGCAGCTAAATATGATGGTGGACGTCATCAAATAAGAGTAGACATGTTAAATAAAATGGCTTAAAAATTTAATGAATTCTAGTAGAAGAAAGGATGATTTTAATGAAAATTGCAATTGGTTGTGATCATATTGTTACAGATATTAAAATGGCAGTATCAGATTTTTTGAAAAGTAAAGGCTATGATGTAGTTGATGTTGGTACTTATGATTTTACTCGTACTCATTATCCAATATTCGGTAAAAAAGTAGGAGAAGCTGTTTCAAGTGGCGAAGCAGACTTAGGAGTTGTTATTTGCGGAACTGGAGTTGGTATTACTAATTCAGTGAATAAAGTTCCGGGAATACGCGGCGCATTAGTGCGTGATATGACAACCGCTTTATATTCAAAAGAAGAATTAAATGCTAACGTTATTGGTTTTGGCGGAAAAATTACAGGTGAATTTCTAATTTGTGACATTGTAGAAGCTTTTATTAAAGCTGAGTATAAACCAACTGAAGAAAATAAAAAATTGATTGAAAAAATTAATGCAACTACTCATGCTGATTCTAAACAAAACAGCCCACATTTCTTTGATGAATTTATAGACAAATGGAATCGTGGAGAATACCACGATTAAATACGTTCTCATTTTTAAAGGAGTTAGTTGAACATGATTTTAACCATCACAATGAATCCGTCAATCGATATTGTGTATCCAATCGATCATTTATTAACAAACACTGTTAATCGAGTCAACGAAGTTTCAAAGACTGCAGGAGGTAAAGGGCTCAATGTAACACGTGTCTTACATCAAGTCGGTGCTCCCGTCACTGCTAGTGGTCTTTTAGGAGGCCACTTAGGTGAGGCTATTCGTCAAAAACTTGATAAGTGCAATATTTCTCATGATTTTTCTACTATCCAAGGAGAAACTAGAAACTGCATTGCCATTATACACGATAGACAGCAAACTGAAATTTTAGAATCCGGTCCAACTATCTCATCTGAGGAAGCATCCGGATTTCTTGAAAAATTTGAAATATTAGTGCAAGAAGCTAATGTTTTAACTATTTCTGGTAGTCTACCAAATGGCTTGCCTTCCGATTTTTATGTAAAAATGATTAACATTAGCAATCAATATAATACACCTGTCATCTTAGATGTATCTGGTAAAGCTTTAAAAGATGTATTAGAGCATTCAGAAAAACCTTTTTTAATTAAACCAAACATTGAAGAATTAGCTGCTCTTTTCAATTTAGAAAAATCACCACAAAATGACGAAATCAAACAACTATTACTTCATCCTTTATTCAAAGATATTGAATGGATTGTTGTTTCTCTAGGCAGCGAAGGAGCTATTGCAAAACACCACAATCAATTCTATCGTGTCTCAATACCTAAAATTAATGCTATTAATCCTGTTGGTAGTGGTGATTCTACCGTTGCCGGGATAGCATGGGCCATTGACAATCAGCAATCAGACGATGTATTACTTCGTCGAGGTAACACGCTAGGGATGCTGAATGCTATGGAAGAACAGACAGGTTATGTTAATATGTCTCATTTCACTGAACTATATAATCAAATTGATGTTCAAATAATTTAAAAAAGAAACTCGGTTAGATTGAATCTAATCGAGTTTTTTCTTTAAATCGCTATTGGCGCTTTAATTCCGGGATGGTATTGATAATCAATTAATTGGATATCTTCTGGCTCATATTCAAATAGTTGCTTACCTTCTGCCAGCTGAAGAGTTGGAAAAGTATATGGTGAACGGCTCAGTTGTTTCTCCATTTGCTCAAAATGATTATGGTATAAATGAACATCTCCTATAGTATGAACAAATTCCCCTACTTCTAACTGACATTCTTTTGCAATTAAGTGAGTCAATAATGCATAACTCGCAATATTAAATGGAACTCCTAAGAAAAAATCACCGCTGCGTTGATATAATTGACATGATAATTTCCCATCTGCTACATAAAATTGAACGAATGTATGACAAGGAGGCAATGCCATTTGATTAACTTCGACTGGATTCCAAGCTGAAATAATATGTCGCCGTGAATGTGGGTTGTTTTTTATCCCATCAATTAATTGGCTCAATTGATCGATTATAGTAATTTGTCCCTCATCATCCACTCCCCGCCAATGTCGCCACTGCTTACCATAAACAGGCCCTAACTCTCCAAATTTTTTTGCAAAGTGTTGATCTTCTAAAATTTTTTCACGATACATTGACATATAATAGGTATATTTATCATTAAAGGAGGCATTATTTAATCGATTATTCAATCCTACATTTAAAGTATCTTCTTTAAACTGGGTATCTATCTGCTCAAATTCTTCGGATTTTACCCAGCGTTCAAATCCCCACTCATCCCAAATATGATTATTATGTTCTAATAAATATCGTATGTTCGTATCACCTTTTATAAACCAAAGAAGTTCACTTACGATTAATCGAAAAGGGACTCTTTTCGTTGTCAACAAAGGGAACCCTTCTGATAGATCAAATCGCATTTGTGCTCCAAAGAGACTTCGTGTGCCTACACCGGTGCGATCAGACCGATTAACTCCTTCTTTTAAAATACGTTGTCCTAAATCTAAATAACTCTGCTCACTCATTTTACTCCTCCTTATTCTTACTCTCGCTTAGTATAACAGAAAGCCTTCCCTAATTCTTCTTAAGAAAGTGAATTGTTAGATGCTCGTCGAAGTGGTAAGATAACATCACATGGCTTTAGACATATTTTTAGCCGATACAAATCGAATGAATCCGTTTTAAATCATTAACTAACAGAGAGGGTGTGTAGTATGAGTACATTAAAACAATTTTTCAATCATATTGATCCATCATACGGCAAACATATTGCAGAAAAATTAACCACTTTCCGTTCTAATCCAATTCTTGGATTTCGAACAGCAGGATCTTTCACAGAACATGCTGCGGGAGAATTTTTATTACAAGAAATGCAACAATTAGGCTTACAAAATATTACCAAAGACGCCTTTCCGCTAGATGCTTGGATTTTTAAAAAAGCAACTTTGCAATTTCATGATGACAAAGAAACATTACATACGTGTCATTTAGGTGCTTACCCAATGCATTTCATAACGGACGGACTAGAATCTTTCGAACTAGTTGATATGGGTAAAGGGACGAAACAAGATTATGCCAACTATAAAGGTGATTTTAAAAATAAGTTTGTATTAATTGAAATTAATCAACGAGATGAATGGTGGATTAACTATCCGGCATACGAAGCCTACTTACAAGGGGCACGAGGTGTCATTGCGATGCAGTCTGCTTCATTTGCTGAAATTGACGAAACCGCATTAAATACTAATAATTTTAATGGTCCAAGTGATTTAACTGCCTTATCAATTAGTCAAAAAGATGGACAACTTCTAAAGACACTTATTGCTCATCAACCAAATCAAACACTTCAAATTAAACTCGATGTGTATAGCGAAATTAACACAACCAGTGGCACAGGTTATAACATTTGGGGAGAAATTCCGGGTTCAACCTCTCCCGAAGAAGTTATTTTAGTGAGTGCTCACTATGACGCTTATTATGATGGGTTCCAAGATAATGGTACAGCTGTAGGATTAATGCTAGGATTAGCTCGCACTATGATTCAAGCTAATATTCAACCCGAACGGACTATTCGATTTATCGCACTCAGCGCTGAAGAATGGGGGGCCGTCAATTCTCGCTTCGATTGGTTAATTGGCTCTTATATGCAAATTTTCAAGGTGCGACCAGAATGGCGTCAAACAATTTTGTATAACATTAATTTCGAAATGCCCGGTATTGAAAGTTTTAATACGCATTGGATGCAAGTTCCTTATGAACTACAAGACCCTTTAACTGAATGGCAACGTACTTTACCATTCAATCACATGGCTAATGCTTATTCAGAAGGCGTTAAATTCATAACACCAAATGATATATGGGCAGATGATTTTTCTTTTTCAATCGCTGGAATACCTAGTGTTCGAAACGATTTTACAGACTTCCCTTTTGGTCGCTCTGCCTATCATTCACAATTTGATTCCATCGATACTTATAATGAGGCTGCTTTTCATTTTAATCATCAATTGTATGGAGCGCTAATGTTACATTGGAGCCAAGCCACATTAGTGAATTTAAGCTTTACAACGCTGTTTAAAAAAATTAGAGAAACTTCTATTTTTTCTCAAGAGCTCATGAATACTGTAATTGAGACAGCTGAACAACTTGAGCAAGCAATTGATCAGGAGATAAAGCTACCTACACTAGCATTTGACGAACAATCCGCTTTTAATCAAGCGATTCAAGAGTTATTTCAATCAATACAAACAAGTTGGCTGACCATTAATTGGATGGATCATATTTCATTAATCCATGAGCCCTTTTTACATACGCTTCAAAAACTGAACGAATCACAGTCGTTAATAAAACAAATCATTCAAGCGATTGACAATACTCAGGCTGTTTCTTTGTGGATTAATCAGTTGATTGATATTTTAGGTGCCATTGATCATAATAGCTATGCTATTAATTTCTCTGAAGAAACATGTAAATATTTTACGGATTATGTGTTTAACCAATCTAATGACCGTCAATTTTGGGGACAAAATCTCGTTCTTTCTCCTCTAAATGTTCGACCATTCATTCAAAAATTGCAAGAGTATTCAGCTAAATCTTTTGATATCAATCAAATTCATGAATTAAATACGATGCATAATGACATTAAAGATATTTACTTCTTAATAGAAGAACAATTTAATATACTATTGCAAAAACAAAGTAAATTATTAAATCAACATGTCCTTCAATTAAATCATCTTATTTCATTATTAAATCCAACATCTATTGATTAAAAATAAAAGACTGCTTTATCGATAAAGTCCATATAATTGTGTAAAAGATAAAAGGCCATATAAAGCTCCTTTTACGGTACAATGTTTTTACCAGAAAACCTACCCAGGAGGACTTTATATGACCCAAGTACATTTTACACTGAATAGCGAAGAGGTTCAAAGCATTATTGAACATTCGGTAAAAGATGATGTGTCTAAAAACATTTTGACAACAGTGTTCAACCAGTTGATGGAAAATCAGCGAACAGAATATATCCAGGCTGATGACTATGAACGATCCGAAAGTCGTCAGAGTCAAAGAAATGGCTATTATGAACGAGACTTTACAACGCGGGTAGGCACACTTCGCTTAAAGGTGCCAAGAACGCGTGATGG
>NZ_JAGN01000045.1 GCF_000526675.1 Atopobacter phocae ATCC BAA-285 | reverse complement strand
GTACCTACCCGCGTGGTAAAGTCTCGTTCATAATAGCCATTTCTTTGGCTCTGACGACTTTCTGCTCGTTCATAGTTATCGGCCTGGATATATTCTGTTCGTTGATTCTCCATCAATTGGTTGAACACTGTTGTCAAAATGCTTTTCGAGGCATCATCTTTTACCGAATGTTCAATAATGCTTTGAACCTCTTCTCTATTCATTGTAAAATGTACTTGGGTCATGTAAAGTCCTCCTAGGTATGTTTTGTGGTAAAAACATTGTACCGTAAAAGGAGCTTTATATGACCTTTTATCTTTTACACAATTATATGGACTTTATCAATTATTCTGAGCTATTTAATTAAATTTAATAAATATTTACCATAATCATTTTTTAGCAAAGGTTCAGCGAGCTTTTTAAGTTCATATTTTGTAATATAACCCATGCGATAACTAATTTCTTCGGGACAGGCTACCATCAAGTTTTGTCGGGTTTCAACAGTGTGAATAAATTCAGAAGCAGCTAAGAGTGATGCGTGTGTGCCTGTATCTAACCATGCAAATCCTCTGTCCATGAGTTGTACATGTAACTGATTTCTATCTAAATAAATTCGATTGATGTCAGTTATCTCTAATTCTCCCCGTGCAGAAGGACGTAATTGTTTTGCATAGTTAATAACTCGATTGTCATAAAAATATAATCCTGTAACGGCGTAGTTACTTTTAGGTTGTGAAGGTTTTTCTTCGATAGAAGTAATTTTCAATTCATCATTAAATCCAATAACACCAAATCGTTCAGGATCATTGACATGATAACCAAAAACAGTAGCGCCTTCTTTTTGTTGGGCAGCTTGTTGAACCATTTGACTTAAATTACTACCGTAAAATAGGTTGTCTCCAAGAATGAGAGAAACAGAGTCATCGCCGATAAATTCTTCACCAATAATAAATGCTTCTGCTATTCCGTTTGGTTGTTCTTGAATAGCGTATGAAAAACTTAAACCTAGATTGGATCCGTCACCTAATAGTTCTTGAAAACGAGGTAAATCCTGTTGGGTAGAAATGATTAATATCTCCCTTATACCTGCTAACATTAAAACAGACAATGGATAATATATCATTGGCTTATTATATATAGGTAAAAGCTGTTTAGAGATAGTAGTTGTTAGAGGATATAGTCTTGTACCACTACCGCCAGCTAAGATGATTCCTTTCATGATGAACCTCCAATTATTTAAAATGACATGTTTTTTTAAATTATAGCATGGGTGTTATAAATTGTGTTCTCAATTAATAAAGTTATTATAATTTTAAATATTATCTCTTAAATGAATTTATAAAAGTTTATAATGTAATACATATATATGTTATCCTATTCATAAGGATTATTTCTTAAATAAATGAGTAAAGGTAGATATAATGAGAACTCAAAAAATGATTTACAATACGATAGCTAAATTAGCTCAGCGCTATTTATCATATGTCCTAATATTTATTAGTCGAACTATTTTCATAAAAACTTTAGGCCAAACGTATTGGGGAATTAATAGTTTATTTGCTGATATCTTTATGATGTTATCTTTGATGGAATTAGGGGTTGGAGGAGCTCTAACATATTTTATGTTTGAACCAATATCAAATGGTGATAATGAACGAGTCAAGACACTAATGCATCTATATAGAAAAATTTATTCAGTGGTAGGAGTTACAGTTACTTTAATTGGACTAATATTAGTTCCATTCCTGCCTCAAATAGTGAACTCACCAACAAAAATAACAGATTTAAATGTAATATATATACTGTTACTTGCTAATGTGTCATTGTCTTATTTTTTTTCATATAAAAGATCAATATTTGTTGCAGATCAGAGAGATTATGTTAATTCATTAGTTGATTTAGCGTTTAGTCTTTTTAGAAGTACCTTACAAATTATATTTTTAATCACAACTAAAAATTTTATTATATATTTAATTAGTGATTTATGTGTCACTTTGATTAGTAATATCTACATATCAATGCGAGCAAATAAGGAATATCCTTTCCTGAAAGAAAAAAACATACAATCAATTACTAAAAAAGATAAGATACATATTTTTTCGCGAATTAGAGCTATTTTTTCACACAAATTAGGGACAGTTGTCGTCTATGGTACCGATAATCTTTTAATATCACTTTTAGTAGGCGTGAATTTTGTAGGGATATATGGAAGCTATAGATTAGTGATAAATTTCATACAATCGCCTATTGATCAAATTTTTAACTCAATGACAGCAAGTATAGGCAATTTAGCTGCGAAAGAAGGAAATGAATATTCATATACTGTTTTTAAAAGAGTTTTTTTTCTAAACATGTTCATTATCAGTTTTTCATCTATTTGTTTATATTTTTTAATAAATCCATTTATAACGATATGGATTGGAGAAAATTTTTTATTAAATCAAGCGTTTGTATTTATAATTGTTAGTAATTTTTTCATATCAGGTAGTAGACAAACTAGTCTTGCTTTTTCGCAAGCTAAAGGGTTATTTTGGAATACGAGATACAAGCCGATTATTGAAGCAATTGTTAATCTGATTTCGTCTATTATATTAGGAAAATTATTAGGACCAATTGGAATAGTTTTAGGAACTTTAGTCAGTTTTATATTAACTTCTTTTTGGGTAGATGCCTATGTGGTCTTTAAAAACTGGTTTGGTATATCATTTATAGAGTATATAAAAACTTTTTTAAGATATTTTTTCAATACTTTCTTAGTTGGAGGAGTACTCCACGTATTATTGGTATATGTATTAGGTGATAATTTAATATTTATTGGACGTTTCATTATAGTTGTATTATTTACTTTATTTATGTTCTTAGCGTTAACTTATAAAACGGATGAATTTAAATATTATATTAACTTATTAAAACAAGTTATTAAGAAAAGAAAGGAAAAATGATTATGTATAGCAGCAATAAAGAACTTCGTGATATTCAAAAAGTGTGTTTAAATATGGCTAAATATTTTGTTGAATTTTGCGAAGAGCATGATTTACTCTGTTATTTGTGCGGCGGAGGAGCTATTGGTGCAATTAGAGAAGGTGGATTTATACCATGGGATGACGATTTAGATTTTTTTATGCCTCGTAAAGATTATAATCGTCTGTATGAATTGTGGTGTAAACATGCTGATGTAGAAAGGTTTGCGATATCTAAGCCAAATAAGCATACGATTGATCATAATAATTTTATTACAATTAGAGATAGTCACACGACAATGATTAAACCGTATCAATCAGAATTGAATATTGTTCATGGTATTCCACTTGATATTTTTCCAATAGATATTGCACCAGAAACAAAAATTAAAAGAAAAATCCAAAAAGGATGGGCCATTGTCCGTAGTCTATACGCAACACAATTATTACCCCAAAATCATGGTAAAACAAAAAAAATAATTGCTAAGATCTTATTAGGTATAGTTCCTTCTAGTACTTGGAGATATTATATTTGGTCTTTTGCAGAGAAGCAAATGACAAAATATGAAAATACAACATCTAATTGGGTAACAGAATTGTGTGTTGGCCCTCGCTATATGGGGAAAATATATGCAAAGAAAAATTTCGAAAAAGCTGTATGGGTAGATTTTGAAAATACACGATTACCAATTCCAATTGGCTATGATGAATATTTAAGAGAAGCATTTGGAAATTATATGAAAAGACCAAGTGAAAATAAACAAATACCTCATCATGATGTAATTAAAGTTGATCCACATAATCCGTACACTAAGTATATCAATCAAGACTCAAATTCCAGTAATTAAAATTATGTTATAATAGCATAAACTTTTATGAATGTTTTGTTTGAATCGAAAGGAGAAAAAAATGGCAACAGCAATTGTTATTGCAGGTGGAGTTGGAAAAAGAATGGGGCAAGATATACCAAAACAATTTATTCTTGTTGAAGGCAAGCCTATTCTTATATATACTTTAGAAGCATTTGAAGAACATCCTAGAATTGATCAAATTTTAGTAGTCTGTGTTGAAGGATGGGAGAAAACGTTAGAAGCATATCTAAAAAAATATAATATAGCAAAAGTTAAATGGATTATTAATGGTGGTAAAATAGGACAAGAATCAATTTATAATGCAGTTAAATATTTGAACAATAAGGTTCCTAAAGATGAAATAATAGTTATTCATGACGGAATCCGTCCATTAATTGATGAATTTGTTTTATCAGATGTAATTGTTAAGACTGAAAAATATGGGAATGCAGTTACTTCTTTACCATACAATGAGCAAATATTTATAAAGGAAACAGAAAATACTACGAAACAGTACATTGATCGTAACACAATAAGACGCGTGTCAACACCACAGGGCTATAGATTCGATTTATTAAAAGATTCTTATGATAGAGCATATCAAGAAAATATCGGATTCACAGATTCCTCTTATACAAATACGATGATGGTAGAGTTAGGAGTAAGATTATATTTTGCGGCTGGATCTGATCAAAATATTAAATTGACAACTAAAGAAGATTTATTGTTATTTAAAGCTCATCTCAAGATGGAAGACTCATTAATTTAATTACTACATTAAAGGAGAAAAGTATGCTAATTAATCAAGAACAATATGTGTCAGATTTAGAAAAAGTATATAATTCTGGACTGATTGATTTTGAAAAATTAATAAATTCTAGCATTTTTATTACAGGAGCCTCTGGAATGATAGGTTCTTGTTTAGTTGATTTGTTAATGTATTCTAACGATAGATTAAACGGACAAATAAACCTATATGTATCAGGTAGAAATAAGGAACGCTTAACAACAAGATTTCATGCTTATAAAGATAAAAAAAACTTTCATATAATTCAAGCAGACATTATTGATCCTATTGATATAGAAGAAGATATAGATTATATAATTCACGCTGCTAGCAATACCCACCCAGTACAGTATGCCTCTGATCCTATCGGAACAATTATGACAAATGTTAAAGGAACCGAAAATGTTTTAGAATTTTCAAAAAACAAAAAGGTTAAACGCGTAATTTTCTTATCTAGTGTGGAGATATATGGAGAAAATACGTTAGATCATGATTTGTTTAATGAAAAGGATTTAGGATATATTGATAGTAATACTTTAAGAGCGGGATATCCAGAAAGTAAAAGGGTCAGTGAAGCGTTGTGTCAAGCGTATACGAGCAAATACGGAATAGATGTTGTTATTCCGCGTTTGTGTCGAGTATTCGGTCCGACAATGCTATTGAATGATACAAAAGCATCATCTCAATTCATTTTAAATGCTGCTCGTAAAGAACCGATTGTTTTAAAAAGTGAAGGAACTCAACAATATTCATATTTATATGTGTTAGATATCGTGTCTTCAATTTTATTTCTTATCCAAAAAGGTGTAAAAGGTGAAGCATATAATATTGGATCATTAGATTATAATTTTGAGTTAAAAAAATTAGCAAGTTATTTAGCAGAATTAAGCGGACAAAATCTTATTTTTGATTTGCCAGAAAAATCAGAAGCCATGGGTTATTCAAAAGCAACGATTGCAATGTTAGATGCAACTAAAATTAATAAACTAGGATGGCGTACGTTATTTAGTGTAAACGAATCGTTAAAGCATACAGTTCAGTTGTTAAGAGGAATGATAAAAAGTGAAACAACCTAAAGTTAGTGTAATTATCCCTGTGTACAATACGGGTAAATATTTAAAAAGATGTATTGATTCGATTTTAAATCAAACGTTAGACAGTTTGGAAATTATTTTAATTAATGATGGCTCTACAGATAACTCAAAACAAATAATGGAAGAGTATAAGAAAATAGATGAAAGAATAATCACAATTCACCAAGATAATCAAGGACCTAGTGCAGCACGAAATAGAGGATTAGAAATTGCAAAAGGTATGTTTATAGGCTTTATTGACAGTGATGATTTTATTCATAAAGATATGTATAACTATTTATTTAATTTAGCTACTCAAAAAGAAATAGATATTGTATCTTGTCAGATGAAGAATTTATATAAAAATTCTAAATTGGAAGTAAAAGATTTAGGACAGGATATCTTAACTGAGGTGCAAGGAAGTCAATCTTTTGGAGAAATGGTGAAAGGAAACATAACTAACTTAACCGTAACAGGTAAATTGTTTAGACAATCGTTAATTGGAAATCAAAAATTTCGAAGTGATATACCTATTGCTGAAGATGCTGAGTGGCTAAGTAGAGTGGTTGAAGAAACGAGTCATATGATTATTTCTAATCACATACTGTATTATTATTATATCAGAGGAAATAGTATTACAACTTCTTCATTTAACGAAATTGATATATTATCGCTAAGTATATATAAAGATTTAAAAAATTTTGTAATTAAAAAATTTCCGAATTTAAATGAAACAATGCAAGCAAAATTGTGTTGGGCTTATTTTATTGTTTTAGATAAGTTACTATTAAGTGAAAAAATAGATAATGATTTTAAAAAAGAACTTATTCTATTTCTAAAAGATAATAAGAACTTGATTATAAAAACAGATTTATTAACATGGAATAGAAAAATAGCATTTATTGTACTATTAGTCTCCGAAAAAATGTATAAGAGAGTATTGAAATTAAAAAGTGAAAAAATGACAAAAATTAATAACTAATAAAAAGTAGAAGAGTGAAATAATGAAAAAAATTGCTTTTGTAGAGTATGATATGTCGATTTCAGGTGGCGTCTTAACAGTTATCAAGGACTTGGCGTATCATTTTAAAAATAATTATGAAACTCATATGATTAGCTTAGTTCAACCAATTTCTGAACAGGATATGACTGAGGGGATTATTTATCAATCATTTGATATTGGTAATGGAAGAGTAAGAAAAATCCTTAGTCAATCGATTTTACCATTAATTAAGTATGTGAATGAAAACAAAGTAGATATTGTTTTACTAGAAGGACATTTTGTTGCACCGTTATCAATTTTTTTGAGATATTTTACTAAAGCCAAAGTTATTTTTTGTGATCATGGCGCAATTGAAAATCAATTATCGCATAAATTGGTAACATTATATCGAAAAATTGGTGTAAATTTTTCGAACTATACAGTAGTGTTGACGCAACAGTCAGTAAAAGCATATATAAAATTTCTTAATGCATCCCCTAAAAAAATATCTTCGATATATAATGCAGTACCAATAACTTTTCGAGAAGCTAAAAACATATATACAGGGGATAAAAATAAAATTATAACAATTACTCGGCTCTCTGAAGAAAAAGGTCTAAACTTATTGGTAGAGGTCGCAGAAAAATTGAAAGAAGAAGCTTTGAATAAACATTGGAAATGGCATATATATGGGACTGGTGTTTTGTATGATGATTTAAAGCAAGAGATTAGAGACAGGAGCCTAGATTGTTTTTTAAGCTTAAAAGGTTTTATCCAATCACCAGTAAAAGTATTCGGTGACTATGATTTATCTGTATTAACATCATATAGAGAAGGATTGCCGGTGGTATTACTAGAGTCATTAGCTATGGGGGTTCCACCTATCAGTTTCGATGTAGTTACAGGGCCAAATGAAATTATAAAGACAGGAGTTAATGGTATATTAGTAAAACCATACGATATCAATCAAATGGCTAACGAAATATCTAAATTAATGAATAATGTAAGTTTAAAAAAAATATATAGTGATAATTCAAAAGATACGTTAGAAAAGTTTTTGCCAGAGGAAGTATATTCTAAGTGGAATGATTTATTTGAGGAGCTTATTAAGTAGATAAATATTTTGTTTAAAATGGTGAATGGCTAGAGGGGAGATAGGTTGTGTTTAATAAAAAAGTGACAGTATTATTACCGATGTATAATTCTGAAAAATATATAGCGCGATGTATTGAAAGTTTGGTCAATCAAACATACAAAGATTTTGATGTTTTAATTATTAATGATGGATCAACGGATCAATCAAAGGAAATTGTAGAATCATTTAAAGATCAACGGATACATTTGTTAGAGAATGATAAAAATAGAGGGATTATATATACTTTAAATCGTGGGTTATCTTTAATAAACGGAGAATATATCATTCGAATGGATTCGGATGATGTATGTTTACCTGATAGATTTCAAAGGCAAGTTGATTTTATGGATTCTCACCGTAACATTGCTGTATCGGGGACATTTATCAGAATAAAAGCTAATGAAAAAAAACAAAAAAAAGAAGTTCCAACTACTCCCAAAAAAGTTAGAACGGAACACTTATTTAGATCTGCTTTGATGCATCCGACAGTTATTATGCGAAATTCAGTAATAAAAAAAGAAAAGTACCAATATAATCCAATTCACGAAGCTACAGAAGATTATGGATTGTGGCAAAAAATTTCTTTTAAATATGATTTAGCAAACCTCCCTGAAGTTTTGTTAGAATATACAGATAATATAGAAGGAATAACAAATAATGCAAATAAAAATTTAAAAAAACGAGATGAAAGTCATATTACTATATATAAAGAGCTATTTAATTTTTTGAATATAAAATATAGTGATCAAGATTTACAAGTATATCGTTTGTTTTTAACTGAGCGATTGACAATTAATGAACAAAACATAGAAATACTATTGAATATTTTGACAAAACTTTCTAATGCATTAGATTTTAATAAATACGATGAACAAAGTTTTAAGTTCATTTTAGGTCAATTATTTAGAAATAATTGTTTAAAATCAAATTATTCATATAGTGACTTTATTAAGTTATACAGACGTTGTTTTAATCATTTGATGATTATCCCGATGATGGAAAAATTAAAATATATTGTTAAGTGGGCTAGGCATAGAACAGCGTAAATAGGAGGGAGAGATATAGATGATAGAAGTAGCAGAAATGAGAGCGTTCATACGATATCATTTTAAAAAAATTACGGCGATTACAGCTATATTAACTATTTTACTTGCAGGGCTTTATTATATTAGAAGTTCTAGGGTAGATGATAGTAGCACAATGTCAGCAAAAACGCATCAAGAACTCAACTCAGAATTTATGTTATTAGCTAGTCAAAAAACAAATAGTGCAAATGAAGAGCAAATCGATAAAATTCGAGAAACTTTAATACAAGACACTTATACTTTAAAATTTTTAATAAAGAATCCAGAAGGCACGTCACTGATTAATGAAGGTACCATGAAGGATATTTTAGTGTCAGATAAAGTGTGGAACAAAGTTAAAGAATCTGGGGTAAAGACGAAAATTTTACCAAAGTATGGGATTCAAATTAAAACAGTTCCAGAGTCTAATGTTATGACGCTGATTGTAGGATTTGGAGAAAAAAAATTAAATAAAAAAATTGCACAATTGTACTATGATATTCTATCTAGTAAATCGGAATCTTTCTTTGCTAATACGCAAGTGTATGTTTTAGATGATGCGATTAAGTCGAATGTTCAAGGGGATAATGAGTTGAATATTGAATCTATTGAAACACGTAAATTTAGTGTGAAAAAAATGATAGTAGTTACTATTATAGGATTCATTTTTAGTAGTTTAATTTCAATTTTTATATCACTTCTAATTAATATATTCAGTAAAAATATACATTATTTTTATGATTATGAAAAATATATGGATGAAGTAAATGCGATTAAATTATCTCTCGAAAATGCTAAATATCAAAAAGATGCATTAAAATATTTTTTAAATCAAAAAGATATAATCGTATTTTCTGAGAATATTCGTGAGTTTTCTGAAGAAATTCAAAATGTAATTAAACAACAGAATTCCTTCGATAGTCATGAATTTTCAGAAATATATAATATAGAGTCAAAGAGTGTAGTCATATTAGTTAAGCAACATGTTACAAACAAACATTGGTACATGGAACTAATTAAAAAAGTAAGCTTTTTGAAGTTGCCAATTACTGTAATTGAGGTATAAAGATGATGAAGAAAGTCGACAGTATTAGACCATTGATATTGTTACTGTTTTTCTATACCCTATTTCAATTTTCTATAGATCAACATTTATTATTAAGCAAGCTAATAAATTTGGGCATTCCAATGATAGTCACTTTAATACATTTGGATTACCTTTATCGGAAAGTTAAGTTTTTCGACAAGACAATTATAATCTCGATTATCTTATTTGGCATTATAACAACATGGAGTCTTCTTGTTCCTTTTATATATAGGACAGGCGATTTAAGCTATTTTGCATCTAATAATTTTTATGTTTTACAATATATATTTAGATATTTAGCATTAGCGATTATCTATATAAAGGTGTTTAAAAAAGAAGCGACTATTGAAGGTTTTTTCGAAATGTATATAGATGCTTGTTTACTATTTGTAGCGTCAACGATTATATTTATGTTATTTCCTTCGATAAAGAACTTTTGGTTTTCGCATATTTATTTGTCAGATATTAATAGATTAAATATAGCTAAATCATATTATTTTACAAGAGTAGGAATAGATGGATTTGCAGGGTTTGGACAATCATTTAAAATAATAATAGGGGTAATCTTAGGGTTATATTTGAATTATAAAGTAATTGATAATGATGGATTTAATGTTAAGCTCTTTTTAAAGGTATTTTCCCTCGCTTTAAGTACGATGTTTTATGGTCGAATCGGCATGCTAATATCTATGCTGTTAATGGCTATATTGGGCATAAGGTTATTAAGGAAAAAATCAACACATTCATTAGCTTTGATAGTTCTAATCATATTAATGAGCATAGGGACTTTTGTGTTAACGGTAGCTCTACAAACAGAAAAATTTCAAGAGTGGTTTAATTGGGCTTTTCAATTTGTTATCCGTTTTATAAATACAGGGAAATTTGGAAGTCCATCTACGGATATTTTATTTAAGGAAATGTATTTTATACCAGAATTAAAAACTTTTATATTTGGAGATGGATTTTATACAAATGGATTAACGGGTGAGTATTATATGAATACAGATGTAGGTATACTAAGACCGATTTTATTTTTTGGGCTATTACCTGCGCTATTAAACTATGTTTTAATTGGAAACTTATTATATAGAACTATAGAGTTGTTTAAAATTCAACGAGCACAAAAATTATATTGGGTTTTAATTATTTTATCAGTGTTAGGCTTATTTGAACTTAAAGGCTCAATACAATTTGTTCTATTACCAATATTTGTTAGTTTTTATTGTGTGACTAAGCATGATTTTTTAGTATCAAACAGATCTATACAGAAGGTGAAGTAGCTAAACAGCGCTTCATCTTTTTTAGTAGAATGTACTAAACAAATAATTAAAATCATTCTTAAAATTAAACATGAATGTGCTAAAATAGAATTGAGTAACAAAAAAAGAAAAAAAGAGGGATTAAATGAAAAAAACAAATCGATTAATCTTAAGTTTATCAAGTATTGTATTAACGAGCTTTTTGACGCAACAAATAGTATTAGCTGATGATTTAAATGGAGAGATAGAAACCATAACGTCAATTGAAGATTACAAATTAAAGGAAGAGGAAAACAAGCGTAATGAAAAACTTGAAGATACAGAAGTAACAAATAAAAATATTACGACGTTGACTGATAATGATGCTGAATCAATCAAAAAAGTAAATCAGCAGAACAGCGATAGTGATACTGGAAAATATGAAAGTAAAGATAACATCACAGAATTTAAATCGAGTGATTTAAAAATAGCAGATGATCAAGATAGCTCTATACGCACTATTTCGGAATCATATGAAGCCGTAATTATATTTGGACAGTACAGTATTGATACGAAACCATGGGGAGAAGAAGGCTATAAAAATATAGGAACAACAGATACCTACGTTAATAAAAATGTGAGTATAATAGATGAAAGTTCTGAAGGACATTATAAATTGGCAGAATTCGATGGTAAAAAACTAGGGTGGATAGATCATCGAGCATTTGGTCGAATAGATGCAACAACTGTAGCGCGGATTGGAAAGGGAAGCTATTCAGTCGATACACAGCCGTGGGGAATGGAAGGGTACAAAAAAATTAATGAAACGGATCGTCTATTAGGGAAAGAAGTGAAAGTAGTCTCACAAAAACAAAATAAAGAATATTCTTACGTGTTAGTAGATGATAAACCTTACGGTTGGGTAGATAATCGTGCTTTAATTTCGAAAGAAGAACCTTACGATTCTTGGATAATTAATCCTAACTTTAGTATTGATAATGCACCATGGGGTGAGCGTAACTTTAAAAAACGAGATACATCTAATCGTTATGTTAATGAACGAATTAAAGTTTTAGGTGTAAATCAAACTAAAACGTATTATTTAATAGCTGATCAACAAGGTAAAACACTAGGTTGGATAGACCACCGAGCATTAAGCAATGCTAATTATACTGCGCAAATTATACGTGGAGATAATTTTAGCATCGATACACGGCCGTGGGGTACTCCGGGATATAAACGAATAGG
>NZ_JAGN01000044.1 GCF_000526675.1 Atopobacter phocae ATCC BAA-285 | reverse complement strand
ACAGTAATTGGTAAAGGTCACAATCGATTAAAAAGCACCAATCTTCTTGAGCGATTGAACCAAGAAGTGCGCCGAAGAGAAAAGATTATTCGTATTTTCCCCAATCGTGCGTCAGCCAATCGGTTAATTGGCGCTGTCCTGATGGACACACATGACGAATGGCTCAGTTCTACAAGAAAGTATATCAAGTTTAACCAGTAAGAGAGTATAGAACATTGTATAGTATTTTACACAAGATTATGGACTTGACTTCTTTTTCTGATTCCTCATTTAAGGTTAAACCTTTTTGAAAAACTAAATCATACTTTAAATCATCTGAATTAGCTGTCTCTTTCAACTCAATATCGTAGGTTAATCGACTTGCAGATGTTTCAACTTCATTTTCTTTTAAATCAATTAAGTTATTTTCTTTAAAATTTTCAATATTTTGTATTTTAACTTCTTCATTTTCAGCAAATATTTGATTTAGCATTGGGAAATATTTCAAAAATAAAAAAAGACTTGCAATAGTTATTAATAATTTAATCTTTTTACGACTTATCATATCGAGCCTACTTTCTTACTTGTAAATTTTAATCTATAAAGAGTAGACCTATTATATTACAGGTTTGAGTTATTAGTAAATATAATTTTTTTATTTTTATAAAAAAAAGCATGCAAATTTGCATGCTTTAGAAATATTTATTTTATCGTGTTGCGCCATTTAAGAACGGATTGGTTGCTCGTTCTTTGGCAACGGTTGTCATTTCACCATGTCCCGGGAAGAACATGAAATCATCTGGTAAGACCATTAAGTATTTATAAATCCCTGCCATTAATTGTTCATGATTACCGCCTGGCAAATCACTACGTCCGACAGAATTTCTAAAAATAACGTCGCCACTAATTGAAAATTGTTGATCATCAAATATGAAAACAATGTGACCGATTGAATGTCCAGGGATATCTTCCACTCGAAACTCAAAGCCATGAACATTATAGACTTGTCCACCTTTTAGATAGTGTTCAGGAGCTCGTTTACCTGCTTCTAACAAGAGTTCTTCTTCAATTGGACTCATATATAATTCAATATTAAAATGATCTCTTACTTCATCTAATGCACCAATATGATCATGATGTGTGTGCGTTAATAGAACCGCAACTGGCTTAATACCTTCTTCTTCTAAACGAGTAATAATTTCATCCGGCTTGCCACCTGGATCAAAAATTAACGCTTCACCTTCATCATTCACTAAAACATAGCAATGCTCATCATACATTCCAACTGTTAAGCGCATTAATTCCATCGTTAGCTCCCCTTTTTATTTAGAAATAACTTGTTTAAAATTCACCCGTTGATCAATTAAACGAACGATTGGTGCTCCTAGAACCATCACGACAACTTCACCAAAAGCAACTGTCGAATATCCAAACCAAAATGGCACTTGCAAGGCTAATTTCAATTCAATTGCAATCATGAAACTAAATACTGCAAAGCTTAGTGCATTCAATAACATCTTTTGAAGATCTGTTTTAAATCGATTCTTTAGCACAAGAGTCATCGTTAATGCAAAAGCACTATGTAACACACCGAACACTAAATCATACCACCCTAATCCACTTGAAAAAGCAAATAAGGCATTCGACGCAAATACACCGACTAAAATACCTACAACATATTTTTTATTAAATACGACCAAGTGGTTTAAAATTTCAGCAATTCGAAATTGAACAGCTCCGAAAGATAAAAAGCTAAAAATACTTGTTAAAACGACATATAAAGCTGCAACTAAAGCATTAACTGCTAACATTTTTGTTTGTTTATTATTTGACATAATAGTTCCTCCTAGTTTTTTTACGTGGGATGGTTACGAACCACGATTAGTTTTGATCACCAATATATTCAATTAATTGTTCAATAATTATTCATTTCATAAACTCTTGGCAAACGTGAACCAAGAACTGTTAAAACTTCATAAGCGATTGTATCTGATAAATGTGATAAATCAATGGCTGATACCGTTTCACCTTGACTTTCTCCAATGAGTACGACAGGCGTACCTACCGGAAGTGGTTGTGGTAACTTAATCATCAGTTGATCCATACAAATTCGTCCGACAATTGGACATCTCATCCCGTCAATTAACACGTGCCCTTTTTTGTATTCGCGTAAATACCCATCGGCATATCCCACCGGTAATGTTGCAATCCATTCTGGCTGATCTGACGCATATTCTGCCCCGTAGCTAATGGTATCACCTGATTGAGTTTGCTTAATATAGGCTATTTCCGTTTCTAAAGAAAGTGCAGGCTGTAATTGATAAGGCAATGGTAACTCGCCATTCGACGGATTATAACCGTAAAGCCCAATACCTAAGCGAATTACATCCGTTTCAAAATCCGGATGCCATAAACTAGCAGCCGAATTATTCGTATGAAAAAGAACGTCATGCGCATCAAATAAATCATCTTGCTGAATAAGTTGCTTCATCGCTTTAAAGCGTTCGTTTTGTTCGTTCGCTTGTTTAGTGTCTTCTGAATCAGCTGTCGCAAAATGCGTAAAAACTCCAACTAATTTTACTTGTTTGGAGTTTACTAATCGATTTCGGATCGATGACCATTCTTTTAAATAACGAAAACCGATACGGCCCATTCCCGTATCCATTGCTAAATGTATCTTTAAAGGCATTGATGAATCATTTTGATTAATATAATCAATGGCTTCATCTAACCATTCTAAAGACGGCACAGTTAATTCAATCTGTTCTTGTTGAGCAATCGATACCCATTTGGGCTGTGTAACTCCTAAGACCATGATTGGGGTAGTAATACCAGCTTGCCTTAATTCAATTGCTTCATCTAAGACGGCCACACATAACCCTGTAGCGCCAGCACTTAATGCGGCTCGCGCTACTTCTATCGCTCCATGTCCATAAGCATTCGCTTTGACCACAGCGTAGATTTGTTGGCGAGGATGTCTTAATTGAATTTGTCTCAAATTATGTTGAATGGCTGCCAAATTAACACGGACAACAGCCGGGCGATGCACTGCTTCCATTCAATTCCCCTTTCGCTAACAACGAGTTAGGTTTAATCAACGTTCACGAATTAGTTTGAACGTTTGTTGATTTTAAAATTACTCGGTGCGCCATTACCTTTTGTATTTTTCTTTGGGGTACGTTTTGCACCAGTTGGTTTACTTTTACTTCCTGTGTAACGATTTTCTTGCTTGCGCGAAGAAGACGATGACGAAGAAGAATAGTTACCTTTTCTTGGATCACGTTTACGACGTGAGTTACTGCTTGAGTAGTTTCCGCCTTTTTTACCTTTCATCTTAGGTAAAGGACGTTGTGGTGTAATTTTCACTTCAACATTTGTTGGATCTTTAGCTAAGTAGCTTAATAATGCTGCTGCTAAATCTTCACTACTAAATGTCTTCGCTAATTCTTGAGCCACTTTGTAATCTGAATCGTTAAAGCCGTTTTTGATAATGCCTTCAACTTCTTCAACTGCACTCATTAATTGACCTTCACGTGCTTCTTGTGATGATGGTGGACGTAATGATGTCATGCGACGTTTTGTTAAGTCTTCAATCACACGTAAGTAATCCATCTCTGAAGGTGTCACAAACGTAATTGAAGCGCCTTTATTTCCTGCACGACCTGTACGACCGATACGATGCACGTAACTTTCTGGATCTTGAGGGATATCATAGTTATAAACGTGTGTAACACCTGTTATATCTAATCCACGAGCTGCTACGTCAGTTGCTACTAAGATGTCAATATGACCTGCACGGAAGTCTTTTAAAACTTTCATACGTTGTGCTTGTGGTAAGTCGCCATGAATTCCTTTTGCTTTAAATCCACGCATCTCTAAACCACGAGCTAATTCGTCAACACGACGTTTTGTACGACCAAAGACAATCGCTAAGTCTGGTGTTTCAACATCGATTAAACGTGTTAAAATATCAAATTTTTCGAAATCTTTTGAACGAACATAGTATTGATCAATTAAATCAGCTGTCATTTCTTTTGCTTTTACTTTGACATGTTCTGGATTTTTCATGAACTGTACGCCGATACGTTTAATATCATTAGGCATTGTCGCTGAGAATAATAATGTTTGACGTTCACTTGGTACCGATTTAATAATTGTTTCGATATCTTCCAAGAATCCCATGTTTAACATTTCATCCGCTTCATCTAAAACTAATGTTTCAATATGATCTAATTTTAATGTACGACGACGAATGTGGTCTAATAAACGACCTGGTGTACCAACAACGATATGTGGTTTGTTCTTTAATTGTTGGATTTGACGACTGATATTGCTACCACCGTATACACTGATAATTTTCACACCTAAGAATTTACCTAATTCATAAAGTTCTTCTTGTGTTTGAATAGCAAGTTCACGTGTTGGTGCAATAACTAGCCCTTGAACGCCTTTTGCTTCTTTTGTGATTTTGTTCAACATTGGTAAACCAAATGCTGCCGTTTTTCCTGTCCCTGTTTGCGCTTGTCCGATTACATCCGCGCCTTGCAATGCAAGTGGTACAGTTTCTTTTTGAATTGGTGTTGGCTCCTCAAACCCCATTGCCTGAATTGCCTGACCTAACTCTTTTTTTAAATCGAATGTTTCAAAATTCAACTAATAACCCTCTTTCTTGTGTTCCATAATTTTTTTATTTATTAAAGTCAATTTTCACATGAAAAAAATCCTCGACAAAACGTTGAGGACTCTCATAACAGATTCATTACTACTCGTTTAACGTTAACTTTATCATTATACTAGACTTTTCGCAAAGCTTCAACCACTGAGAGCAAATCTGTTCCGAAACTCGCCTTAAATAATACGTCATCACCTTCAACTAAGTCCGTCTTCAAGCGGTTAATGAGCTGTTTATGGTCTGTTTCAATATATGTTAAACAATTTTCTGGCCACCATGCTTGTAATTCTTCGTTCAAGGCCCCCATCTCTGTACCGAACAAGTAAATATGATCGATTAAAACAGGGTTTAAGGCTTGACTAATACCGGCATGAAAGGCTTTTGACTGTGGACCCAATTCTCGCATATCGCCTAAAACGACAATTCGACGGTTCGCATGTTCCGAATCACCAGTTTGTTGGAAACTTTCTAAAATCGCGCGCATCGAAGTAGGGCTTGCATTGTAAGCATCGTTTAATAATTGCGTCCCATTTATTCCTTCGACCCATTCGCCCCGATTACGCGTTAAATCAAATTCACTTAAGGCATGCTTAGCTTGTTCAATTGGCAAGTCCAACGCTTCAAGTACACCTAATGCAGCCAAGGCGTTGTTGACATTGTATAGCCCGATCACTGGAATAGTGAATGATACGTTATTCACTTTAAATTGCGTCATGCGCTTATTCATGACGACCTCTTTTGCCATGAGATGGTTATGAGCGATTGCTTCAATTGCTTCAGTCGTATTGACTTCATCACTTTTTTCTAAAGCAGATTCTGTCTCAAACGTTATGACACGAAGATCTTCACGAATATACGGACGAAGTAATGGTTCATTTTGTGGAATAATTAATGTACCTTCTTTAGGCAAGCAATTGATAATCGTCGCTTTTTCGCGTGCGATACCTTCTCTTGATCCTAAATTTTCTAAATGACTTTCACCAATTAGCGTAATAATTGCCATATCTGGTCGAGCGATTTCAGCCAGTACATCAATTTCACCAAATTCACTCATCCCTAATTCTAAAACTAGTGCGTTGGTTGCTTCATCCATATTTAAAATGGTTTGTGGCAAGCCAATTTCATTATTATAGTTCCCTTGCGTTTTATGAACAGTATAATTGGTTGCTAGTACACTAGCGACCATATCTTTCGTCGTTGTCTTTCCATTACTTCCTGTAATTCCAACAACGAGTGGATTGATTGTGTCTCGATAATAACGCGCTAAATCTTGAAAAGCTTTCAACGTATCATCGACTAAAATAATAATTGTATCTTTAGGCGCTTCATCTAACGACCGACTCCACAACATTGCCTTAGCACCATTGTCAATGGCGTGTTGCGCATAGTCATGTCCATCTGTCTGTCCACCTACTAATGGGACAAAAAGCGTATGTGGCCGGACTAGACGCGAATCAAAAGTCACGTGATCAATTGTGTCAAATCGCGCACTCGACGTATAATCAATCGCCCTAACTGCTCGTACAATTTCATTAATCTTTAATGGTTTCACCGTTTGACTCCTCATTTACAATTCGTTGATGTTTTTTTGAATGGGAACGTGCATGGCGTGTTTTAGCTAAATCAATTAAAGTTTCTACTAAATCACCATATTGGATTCCCGTTGCTTCCCATAATTTTGGATACATACTATAAGGCGTGAAGCCTGGGAATGTGTTCACTTCATTAATATAAATTTCGTCATTCGCTGTTAAGAAGAAGTCGCACCGTGCTAAACCAGATCCGTCTAATACTTGGAACGCTTCTGTACTATAACGACGTATTTTATCACTGATTTCTTCTTTTATATTTGCAGGAATGGCTAAATCGACTGTGTTGTTAATGTATTTTTCTTCGTAATCGTAGAAGCCTTGATCTTTCACCAATTCACCGACAACCGACGTATGAATTTCTGTATCGCCTAACACGGCACATTCCACTTCACGTGCGTCAATACCTAGTTCAACGACTACTCGATGGTCGTATGCAAACGCGACATTCAAAGCCGCAATTAATTCTTCACGATTATTCGCTTTTGAAATACCGACACTACTACCTAAATTCGCCGGTTTAACAAACATCGGATAAATTAATGTGCCTTCACATTTTGCAAAAATGGATTCGGGATATTGATGCCATTCCGTTTCAACTACGGGTACATACGGTAATTGAGGTAATCCGATTTGTTGGAAAAGGTATTTGCTCATAATTTTATCCATACCTGCTGCACTCGCTAAAACACCACAGCCTACATATGGGATGTCGTATACTTCGAATAACCCTTGAATCGTGCCATCTTCACCATTTGGTCCGTGTAAACAAGGTAAAGCCACACTATTTTCTTCTTTTAAGATAGTCGGTTCAACTAATACGGCACCATTTTCAATGGTAAAACGCATATCATCTTTTGTCGCAAAAGATGTTGTACGACCACCCGTTGTTAGCCACTCGCCTTGTTGATTAATATAGATTGGCACCACTTCATGTTGATCATAATAAATTTCATTTTGTATTGAAAAAGCACTGATGACTGATATATCACTCTCAGCACTTTTACCGCCGTAAATCAAAAAAATCTTCATAAACTTTCCTCCGTCATCCATCATATCTATCACTTAAGAACCGCTTCATTATATCACACGGTTCTTTTAAGTTAAAATCGCACGATGTATTTCATCTGTACTAACAGTCTTGACATCGATGCGGTTGATTCTTTATTGAAGTTATCTAGTCGTTTAAGCACTAAGTTGAAACTTCTTCCATCGTCCAATCCGATGTATTAAAATCATAAGTTAAATACATTTTTGTTTTTTGTTCGAATAATTGACGTTCGAGCGGATCTTCGGCGTCCCCTTCACTAATTCTAAGTGGAATACGGTACGTTGTTTTCGTTTTTTCGCCTTCATTCAACCCAATCCAAACACCTTCACGGAATAAATCTTTTAACGTATTCAAATTATCCTCTGACATCGAATGAATCGTTGGTTGCTCTTGCCACGGTAAACGGGGCTTAAATGCTTGCGACACATAATCTTCAATGAATCGACAAAACAGACGATAGAACGCTGTTAAATCTCTTTGGAAAATTTTATAACAGTCTGGTGCAAGCACTAATAGCGTCCAATTATTTTGTAATTTATAAAAGAACGGCGAACGTAGCGGTTGCCACGTATGGTTCAAATATAATAATTCGGCAATTTCTTGTGGGGTGAGCTGTTGTAATAACTCTTTTGACTGGTAATCAATCCAACTAATTGGCTCCATTTGATGCGTACTGATTTTTGTAAAGAAATCCATGGTCGCTTGTTCCGTATCTAAAATACTAAACTTTGTATATGGATCAATCCGACCAATGTTCGCTGTTTTTTGAAGCAGCACCACTTTTTGTGGAATTAAATCCGGTTGTTGTAATAATAGTTGATGTAAAGGTAATCCTCTGACTAAAATTTGATGACTAATCGTATCGTAGTGTATGTATAAAGACTCTTGCACGTCGCTATTCCACCTCCTTTTTTTGCATCATCATTTGATTCAACTTTTATACAAATAACTAATTCCATTATAAGCTTTTTTTGACGAAAGATATACTACTATTCATCAACTTATCATTGAATTACTACTACAATCATGTTACGAAACGATGTAAACACTAAAAAAAGAGAGCCATTCAGCTCTCTTTAAACTTATATTAATGATTTATCCATTAATTGGTTAAATTCCCCATCTGTTTCAATCGATTAATGCGATTCACTGTCGCTGGGTGCGTTGAAAACCAACTATCTTTTTCAGCGTTTGATTTCTTTAATGGGTCAAAAATGTACAGTGCGCGCGATTCATTCGAAACATGTCGCATCGGTGCACTTTGACTAATTTTTTCTAACGCTGTAATTAGCCCTTGTGGATTTCTTGTGAATTTCACCGCCGTAGCATCTGCTAAATATTCACGATTTCTAGAAAGGGCCATTTGTAAAATCGTCGTCACCATCGGACCTAAAATAAGTAACAACACGGATCCAATCATCATAATAATAGCTGATCCATCCGAATTATTATCGTTATTTCTTCTGCCACGCCCCATATAAAAGCGTGAACGAAAGGCAAGTTGCGTTAACAAACTAACCGCTGCACCTAAAGCAACCGCAATCGTTTGTAACCGCACATCGTAATTATAGATGTGACCAAACTCATGAGCTAACACGCCTTCTAATTCTTCACGATTTAATCGTTCTAGCAATCCGGTCGTAACCGCGACTGCAGCATTTTCTGGTTTCGTTCCTGCCGCAAAAGCATTCGGACTCGGGTCTTCAATAATATACATTTTAGGCATCGGTAAGCGACTCACTAATGCTAAGTCACTGACAATATTGTAATACATTGGAAATTGTTCTGGCGCTGTAATTTCTCGCGCGTTATTCATGCGCATCACCACTTTTGAAGCGTTACTAACCATTAACAATGTGTAAATCGCTCCAACACTCGCTGAAATAATCATTCCAGCTAAAAAATCATTCAGCATAAAATATCCTAAAGCTGCTCCTATTAGTAGAAACACGATAAAATATAACAGAACGACTCCAATCGTCCGCTTTTTATTAGAAGCGATTTGTTTTTGAAACACGCGATCACTCCTCTACTATCATCTTCTCAACTTAAAACTGAACTTTTGGCGCTGTCCGTGCAGCTTCTTCGGCTTGTAGCAATGCTTCCGCTTTAAAGTTCCCTAAGCTCGCCACAATATTACTTGGAATCGATTCACGTTTAATATTGTACTCTGCCACACTTGAATTATACAATTGACGCGCATAAGCAATTTTATTTTCTGTATTAGATAATTCTTCTTGCAAGGCGATAAAGTTTGAGTTGGCTTTTAAATCAGGATAGCTTTCTGATAACGCAAAAATAGATTTTAATGTTTGGCTTAATTGATTTGATGCTGCCATCACTTGTTCCGGTGAAGCATCACCCGCTTGTAATTGAACGACTTGTTTACGTTGTTCGATCACTGATTCTAACGTTTCGCGTTCGTGTTTTGCATATCCTTTAACTGTTTCAACTAAGTTCGGAATTAAGTCATTACGACGCGTTAATTGCACGTCAATTTGACTCCAAGCTTCCTTCACCCAGTTACGTAGTTTGATCAGTTGGTTATATGTTACAATAAACCAAAGACCAACTACGACTACTATTGCTAATATAATTAAAAAAATTGAAATACCGTTCATGATGAGTCATCCCCTTATAATTACTATTTTTTACTTCTTGCACCTGTTAGTATAACATAGATTATTTCATATCTCATCGTTCGAAGGGTTGAATTAAGGAGATACTTACTATGTCATTAGAATTAAACCAACCGGCCCCACGCTTTCAATTTGACGCGATGGAACCAGAGGACTATAAACAATCAGCACGTCAATGGGCTTCACCTGCTGATTCGTCTTCTGACTCCTTTTTAACACCGGAAGAATGCGACTTGCTCAGTCGCCTTGCTCAATATCCTTTGCGTTTTAACTGGCATGCAACGATCGAGCCGACACGTGATGGCTTAGAGGGCGTTTTTATCTTTTGGGTATTGAATGCGACTGAATCGTTCGCTCAAACACAATTAATTCAACAACAGCTACCGCAACTACAAACTCCATTTTATGTATTTAGTGTTGAAGGACCTAAAATATTTTTAATTGATCACCAGCATCAAGTACGCTATATCGATAGCGAAACCGATCAATGGCTGACATTAGCGAACGATTTACATACCTTTAACCAGCAACTCACACACGAACCACTCGTTGCAAATTGGGATAGTCGACCGTCTTTAGAAGCGATTGCTTGGGCCTTATTTTATGGTGATTCATTGGACAAGGAAGAGTGGTTTAACTTACTCGGCCTATCCGAAAATAAAACAGCTCTTACGAATATATTCCAACGATTAGCACGGTATTACGAAACATTCCCAAAAGACGAAATGAACGATAACATTCAGCACCTCATTGACGCTCTTACCTTTCAATTGGACTACTTTAAACCTATGTATACTGCAATTGATTATAAGAAGTTGTTAGCAATTAAAGAGACATTAGTGAATGCGGATATGTAATGATTAGCTGTACATAAAAAGAAATTCAACACAACAAAAAGCCCGCATGATATCATGCGGGTTAAATTTAAAAGTTGGTTATAAAATAATTTGTCTTTAGCTACTTTAAATTATTAACGCCAAAAACCAAAAAGGGTTACAGTAAATTCTTTGATAAAGTTAAAAACTTCTACCACAAGCTCTACTATGCTTTGTCCTAAATTTTCATTTTCTACATTATCTAACTTTTCAGGGTCTTGATTATCTTCTGCTTGATTTTTTAAGCCCATATTTTGTTGACTATCTAGATTAATATCTTCAGATTTTATTTCGTTTCCTGGACTACTTTCATTTAAGTTACGTTTTTCTATGAGTTCTTTATAATCATTAGATATAACATAATTTTTTTTAAGATCATTACTCATTCTATTTTTAATCTCATCATAATCAAATTTTCCATTTTTCATCATTCTAATTATTTCGTCATTAGCTTTATTTGTTTTTATTATTTCACTAATTTCTTCACTTATTTTCTCAATTTTTGATTAGATTCGTTGACACTTTCTGAATCTAATTGATCTTTTAAAACTAATCGATTTATTGTTAATTTATACTCAAAAAAATCTGAAAGTGCTGCTTTAAATACTATATTAAGCTCTTTAGAATTATTAAGACCACTCATATTTTTGTTGAATTTATCTATTTTATTTTTAGAATCCCATATATCAGCTCTATTTTGATACTTTTGATTCGTTGTATTATATAGTTTATTTATTTTTGCTATCATCCAATTTTGAATATAAATATTACTGCGGATTTCCTCTTCATGAATTTTATCAACAATATCATCTATGTAGTCTAAATCATTTATTTCAAAGCTTTCCGACATCTTTTTATAAAATTCATCTACATCTATATTTATTTCGGATTTTAAACTTTCATTTTCCACTTCGATTGGCAAATTAACCTCAGTCGATTGCCCTATATTTAATTCGTCTTTAGATTCTTCTAGGAATTCATTTTCAGTATCAATTTTACTCTCTTCAGTCTTTGTACCGAAAATTTCCCAATCCTCTTTTGGTAATTTCTCTGTTTCTAAAACATAATCTACAGCTAATTCAGTATCTTCTATTTCATTCGCTTGCACGACACCTGTTACTGGTCCGAATAGTGCGAATCCGACTAAGCATGATACAACGCCTAATCCTAATTTTCTAAGCGTATACTTTGGTTGTTTATGTGTTTTGTTTTCCATGAATTTGTTCCTCCGTTAATTAATTAATTGTACTGTCGTACTTATTTTGTAGTTATTTAGCTTTTTTAATATAATTGCTATCTAACTTATTGTCAATCGTTTATTTGTAATTTTTCGAATTTAAATCGTTTTTTCATATTTCTATTATAAACTCATTTTTTTTCATTTTTTTGGAAGTTTTTTATCATTAAAATCTAAAAAAACAAGGATATATAGCATTTCTGACTAATTAAAAACTAGTGCATAACTTACAGTTTTTATTTTATTATTATTTTTGTTTTCATTTCATTAACCCCTTTAATTTAAAGTAAATTACTGTTTTAATTAGTGTTTTAATCCACATTTTTTTTAGTAATATTTCTTCTTTTATCGTAAGTTATCATCATGGTACATCCATTAAAATAGAATGTTATTTTAGTGATGATGTAATTTTGCAGTTCTGATTAGGCATTAAATATTTGTTTATTAAGTTTTATGTTAAAACGCTAAAAACATTAATTTGCTTCACTAATCTTTTAGAACACAAAAAAAAGAGGTGAAGCAACTGAACAGTTACTTCACCTCTTTAACACCCAATTCGACAAAACGCCTATTAGAATTAGTATTTAAAAGTTTTAGTTTAAAAAATTATGTTAGTTAAATGTTTTTAATCCAAAAATGTTTAAAGCGAATTTTGAATTTTAATCATCATGTTGAAAATAAATTGGCCAATAACCGTTATGATATGATCTAACACTTTCGAACCAGTATCAACTAGATACTTATCTTTGTGATTATCTTCATTTTGGGCTACTGATTTTGAAAAAAAATGTTGTCTCTTAGCAAGTGATTCTCCTTACTCAAACGTTGGCCCATCTTCCTGCACACCACTTGTAGTAGATACATCTGCAAAAGAAACACTTGTCACAGGTCCTAACAACATAAATCCTACTGCAAATAAAGGATAAAGTCCATATAATTGTGTAAAAGATAAAAGGTCATATAAAGCTCCTTTTACGGTACAATGTTTTTACCACAAAACATACCTAGGAGGACTTTACATGACCCAAGTACATTTTACAATGAATAGAGAAGAGGTTCAAAGCATTATTGAACATTCGGTAAAAGATGATG
>NZ_JAGN01000043.1 GCF_000526675.1 Atopobacter phocae ATCC BAA-285 | reverse complement strand
AAGAACATTTAAACACTATAACACGTATATTCAAAATACTTTTGCTTATCCTCAATTGACTAATGGGCCGATTGAAGGATTAAACAACAAAATCAAGGTACTTAAGCGAACTGCTTATGGCTACCGTAATTATTCACACTTTAAAAATAGAATTTTATTGATGATGCGTTTATACGCGCCAAATCATCCGCCCAAAATCGCTGTTTCTTAACACTAATTTTGAATACAATTGATCCAATCATTTGCTTATTTTATCTTTTGATCTAAAAAAAGAGGAGAAGTAACCATACGGTTACCTCACCTCATCATCAACCCTATTTGACAAAGAGCCAAAAAAAGTTTGCTACTTTGCTTCATTTGATAAGCTTTAGTAGCAAACTCATTGTTTTATTATAAATCATCAACGATTATATAAAATACACGCAATGGTCCGTGCAATCCTGTTACTAATTGCATTTCAATATCTCCAGAATTAGATGGTCCCGAAATAAAATGAATGGCAGAACCTATTGAATTACCTCTCGCATCAAAGGCAGCCGCCGCTTGAGTTGACCGTTTTACAATTCTACTTTTCGGTACGATAGCAATATAATGTGTTGGTAAGAAATGCAAGGTGCGTCCTTGGCCTGGTGTTGTTTCAACTACCACACTTGCAGATTCTGCTAAAAAATATTGAGCAAATGCTATCGCAATATTACTTTTTTCTGCTGCTGTAATATTCTCATCACGAAACTCCGGACCAATTTTCCATTCATATACCGCATGAGAAGGTGAAAGCTCCACACCATATTCATCAAATTGTTTATCATTCGGAATAATGATTTGTCCTGCTTCACACGTTTGAATTACTTGTTCAATCGTCTGATTTAATTGACTGTGTGTTGTTTCAACCACCTCTGCTTTTACTTTTTGAGATTGTTTCTTAGCCACTTCAACTAATTCATCGATAGATAATTCATCTAATTGTCGTTCTGGTAAATCAGAGAATGGTTGATATGGCTCATACGGTTCAGCTGATAGACGGTTTTTTAAATGGTCAAGAAATTTATCGCGATTGTAAATTTGTCCTGTTTGAGTCATCTTATTCCCCCTCTTTCTTCGTATGAATGGATACATTAATACCATTTGCACGATCTTTTTGATGTTGTTTATACCATACGCGGAAATTATCTTTATATTTTGGTGGCATTGGTAAATCTCTAACATCTGTCCATCCTTTAGCCATACCCATACCATTGTTAACAAAACCGCCATGTAAATACATATTCTCTACAGAGATTGGTTGTTTCTTACGTAGCATACTTAATCCAAAATGTTCCATTTTTAATGCTGTTTGGAATAAGAAAGGTGAAGCCGTTCCTTTTCCAATCATTCGCATTTGTAAATCATCAAAGCCTTTTTTCATTTTCAACTCATTAGTCATTACACGACGATGCGCAATGAGTAATTCATGCAGTGGGATTTTAACTGGACATGTTTCTGTACATGCTCCACACAAACTAGAAGCATATGGCAATTCACCAAATTCTTTGTAGCCTCCTAATACCGGCGAAAGAACAGCTCCAATTGGGCCGGGATAAGTTGAGCCATATCCTTGTCCACCAATTTGTCGATAAACTGGACACACATTTAAACAAGAACCACATCGAATACATTGTAATACCGACTGGAATTCTGTACCTAATGCATTAGAACGTCCGTTATCAATAATGACTACATGAAAATCTTCTGGTCCATCTGATTCCATCGCTCTTTTTTTACCAGCAAATGTAACGTATGTCGTTAAGTTTTGTCCCACTGCGCTGCGCGCTAATAAATTATCTAATACTTCTGCTTCTTTTATTGTAGGTACAATACGTTCCATTCCCATTAAAACTATTTGTGTTTTTGGAATACTAATTGTTAAATCAGCATTTCCTTCATTAGTATCTAAATTAATTTGACCAGTATTTGCTATGGCAAAGTTACACCCTGTAATTCCAACGTCTGCTTTTAAGAAATATTCACGCATTACTTGTCGAGCAAATCGAGCTAAATTAACCGGTTTATTATCTCCAGTATATCCTAATTTTTTTTCAAAGACTTGACGCGTACGTTCGCGATCTTTATGGATACTCGGAAAAACAATATGACTTGGTTCATCCCAATCATCCATTTGCAAAATAAACTCTGCTAAGTCAGTTTCCATTACATCCACACCGTCTAATCCTAAAATCATCGGATCAATATCTACTTCTGTTGTTACCATTGACTTAGATTTCACAACATGTTTTGCATTTTTTTCTAAAATAACTTTCTTTACATAGTCTTGCGCTTCTTCTGGTGTTTGTGCAAAGAATACATGTCCACCTTGTTTAGCTACATTGTCACTAAATTCTTCCAAATAATGTGGTAAATGTTGAACGACATGCTGACGAATACTTTCTCCAATATTACGCCATTCTTGCCAATTACCTAATTCTTCTCTTGAGCCTTCACGCTTTTCCCACTGTAAATCTTGTGCCTTTCTAACAGATTGACGCATAAATTTATCAGCCGCACTAATTTTAATACGTTCAGCATACGGTTTTGTACTTGTTTTTAAACCCATTTAGATTACCTCCACTTTCTCTAATTGCGGACGATCCATACGATTTAAATCTACTTGTGAATTTAGCACTTCTGCAATGTGCATTACTTTAATTTCCTTACCATCTCGATTTAATTTCCCACCTATATTCATTAAACAGCCCATATCTGCACTAATTAAAATCTCTGCTCCGGTTGAGACAACATCGTTCACTTTTTCAGTGACCATCATTTCAGAAATTTCTTTTTCTTTTACGGAGAATGTTCCACCAAATCCACAGCAATTTTCGATATGTGGTAATGGCACCATTTCTAATCCTCTCACGTGATCTAGTAGAACAAATGGAGCCTCACGTTCTCCTAATATACGTGTCATATGGCATGAGCGATGATAAGTCGCACGTTTATTTAATGTTGCTCCTAAATCTTTAACTTTTAAAACACGATATAAAAATTGTGTAAATTCATAAGTACGTTCTGCAACTGCTACTGCTTTTATATAATAGGGATCTTCTTTTTCAAAAAAATGAGGCAACTCTTTCATCATCCCTGCACACGACCCAGCAGGTGCAACTATATAGTCAGCGCCTTCGAACGCATCAATTTGATTTTTGAATACAGGATAACTTTCTTTAGCGTATCCACTATTCGAAGTAGGTTGTCCACAACAAATTTGTTTTTCTGGTAATTCTGTCTCAACACCTAAACGTTCCAACACTTCAACCATGGCTTGCCCGACATTTGGAAACATTAAATCAATCAAGCAAGTCGAAAAAATCGTCACTTTCATTTCTTCTCCTCCTATAAATCCAAAACTTATAAAGCGTTTACAATTTAATGATTACAATTAAAGTATATAGATAATTGCATTTACGTGCAAGGTTTATTTAGAACTTATATAATCTTTTTAGTTGCTTTCTCAATTAGAAATTAATAAATTATAACCATTATAATTAAAGTAAAAGAAGCCACAAAAAAACCATTGATTCACTTATCAATGGCTAAATAAATACTCCAATTGTGTAAAGAATGGTTAATAGAAAGGCATTTAATGTAAAAATTTGAACCGAATGAACAAAAGTTTCTGTCTTAACTGGATGTTCAATAAATCCTTTTGCTTTTTTAAAGCTAAATGGAATTAGGAATAAAGTTCCTAAACATAACAATGGCGCCCATCTCATTATAACTGACATGGTTATCCCGACGTAAGCAATCGCTATTAATAGAACAAATAATTTTTTAGCGCGATCTCTTCCAATATAATGAACTAATGTAAATCGGCGATTAATTCGATCCTCTTCTAAATCACAAATATTATTGGCTAACATAATATTAGCAATAAAACATATATAGACTAACGATAATACAAAAATAGCACTTATAGTGTCAATTGACCAACTAAATTTTTCATAAGTATTAATATATACACTAATCAACGGAATCATAAAGCCCATTGTAAAACCAGAGAAAATTTCTCCTAAAGGCATACTAGATATAGGCTTTGGTCCAGATGAATAGAATATTCCTACTGTATAGCAATATAGTCCCATAATTAACAATGGCCATCCTGTTTGACTAGCTACATATAATCCCATACATGCTGAAACAGTAATGATTGTCCATTGAAAAACAAAAATTTTACGAAGCGAAATATTTTCTCTTCCAATGACGTTTGTTTCATATTTGTAATCATGATCTAAAGATGCTTTGTGAAAATCACTATAATTACTTAAAACATCGACACCTGTATTAAATAAAATCATTGCTATAAAAAAAATAAAAAGTAAATTTAGATGAATTGATTGATAGTAATAATAGCTAAATAATGTCCCCAATAAACAAGGAAAAATACTAGCAACTTTTGCTTTTAATTCAATCACTTCCACTAAAACTGACCACTTCATATATTTATCACCCTTTCTAACGCATAGGATAAACATAAACTATCAATTTTACGTTGTCAATAAAAAATAGTTGTACATTTAAACAGTTATAGCTACAATGAGAATAATACGTATTATTTTTATACAGAATGAGAGGACTATTTATGTTTATTTTTTGGCACCAACATCGCCACATAAAAGACCAATTAACTGCAGTGCAACAATTAATCGAATCGATTTTAGTCGTTCCAAACGAAGAGCTCCAACAAGCATTTACCGATTTGTTGAATGCCGGTGGAAAAATGCTGCGCCCAGCCCTTATTTTAATATTTGCGGAATTATTTAAAAATCCGACTCATTCGATACCGGCCGAAAAAAATTCTAATCAACTAATCGGAGTAGCGGCATCGATTGAACTATTACACATGGCTAGTCTCATTCATGATGATATAATTGACGATTCCCCTCTTCGACGTGGACAAAAGACAGTCCAGTCACGTTACGGCAAAGATGTTGCGGTATATGCCGGTGATTATTTATTTACTTCGTTCTTCGATTTATTAATTAATCACATGCAAGGAACACCCTATTTAAAACGTAATTCTCAAGTAATGAAACAATTATTAATCGGTGAAATTAATCAATTAAATCATCGTTACAAATTAAACGCAACCATTGACGAATATTTAAATACAATTGAAGGAAAAACTGCCGCATTATTTGCTCTTTCTTGTGAAGAAGGTGCCTATTTTAGTGGAGCATCACCTGACATGATTGCTATCGCAAATGAAATTGGACGCTTAATCGGTTTAACTTTCCAAATTTGTGATGATATTTTAGATTATGTCGGAGACGAAAGTACTTTGAAAAAGCCTATTTTGGAAGATGTCAACCAAGGGATATACTCTCTTCCTTTATTACTAGCATTGAATACACATCGTCAGGAACTTACCCCTTATTTAAACAAAACAACTGATTTAACAACACAAAATGCTCAGCAAATTGCTGCGATTGTAAAATCATCAAACAGTGTTGACCGTGCTCGAGAGATGGCGTGGTCATATAGTAATGAAGCAATTCAATTAATTCAACAATTACCTAAGCATTCGTTCAAAAATGAACTGATTCATTTAATTCAACAACTAGTTGAACGAACTTATTAAAATTAAAAAAACGAACACTTTCTGACCGCATAGTCTCATCAGAAAGTGTTCGTTTTTTATCTTTAAAATATATAATCTTCATGAGTAATAATTAATAAATACCGCGATCCATTTCTAACAATCGTTGATAATGAGGATGCGTTTGACTTAATTCTGCTGGCGTTCCATTAATTGTTATGTGACCTGATTCAATAAAAAGAACTTGATCCATGTGGACAATTCCTTGTAAATGATGAGTAATCCATAATACCGTTTTATTTTCCAACACTTCAAAAAATGTTTTAAGCAATTGTTGCTCCGTATAAGGATCTAGACCAACAGTTGGTTCGTCCAAAATAATAATTGGCGATTGTTGCAATAACACGCGCGCAAGGGCTAAGCGATGTCTCTCTCCTCCAGAAAAGCGAGTACCACTTTCACCAACAAGCGTCTCTAATCCATCATCGAGCGATTCCACTAATTGCTTTAATCCCACACGTTCAAGTACATCCCACATTTCTGTAGTCGTTGCATCTGCTCGTGCCAATCTCAAATTATTAGCAATCGTTGTATGGAACAAATGTGGATTTTGTTCAATAAAACCAATGTAATGAGCAATACCATCACCTAACATATGAACAGGGACTTGGTTAATTGTCACTTCTCCGGACAGTGGCTTTAAATCCCCTCTTAAAATAGAAGCTAAGGTCGATTTACCACTACCACTTCGTCCAAGTAATGCAATTTTTTCACCTGGATGAAGTGTAATGGATAAATCATCTAATAATCGTTGATTATCATAACCAAACACTAACTCTTTCACTTCAACTGTAAGAGGTCCCTGCAACGCTATTAATGTCTCATGTGTTAACTCGCGTGCTTGGTTATCGAGTATATCATCTTTTCCTTCGCTTAAGCGATTTAAATGGACTAATGAGTCATTATACCGATTAGTTTCTTCAGCCGCTAATGATAAAGGTAAATACGCATCAATTAACGGAAATACTGCTAATACAAAAGCTGCAATCCAGTTGGCTGCTCCGCCTGCTTGCCCACCAAAAGTCAAGCCTGCCCAAATCAACGTTAATAAAGCAATTAATCCAAACCACAGTTCACCAATAAATACCCGTTTTCGATTAATTGCATTTAATTCCATTTGAACGTCGTTAAGCGCTTTAGCACTATGTTGATGATAATTTAAGTAGTTATCTGTTTGTCCACTAAAAATCCAATCAGATACCCCTAAAACGTTATCTGTTAAATCTGTATACAGTTGTCGCTTAATTTGTTTCTCTTGTTCTTGTCTTGCACCATTAACGACAATGGACCAAATAGGTAATACAACCATTAACATGAGTAACATTAAACCCATCAACAGCGCAAATGGAATCGAGAAGAATCCTAAAAATATAACAATTAATACATACACTGACCATGCTACTAATGTAGGGAAAATTGTTCTTAGATAAAGATTTTGAATATGATTAATATCTTCTGACAGCAAACCTAACATATCCCCTGTTTGATGATTATGTTTGAAAAATATTGCGTCTATTTCAAGTAAGCGATATAATCTCAATCGTAACTTAGAGGTCATTTTTAATACCCAGTTATGACTAACTAATCGTTCAAAATAGCGAAAAACTGGACGTCCAATTCCAAACGCTCTTGTCATAACAATTGGAATATAAATTAACAAAATATTTTCTGGTCGTGTCGCTGATTTGCTAATCAAATACCCTGACGTAAACATAAGACTCGTTGCACAAATGAATGTACAAACTCCAAGAAAAATTGCGACAAACAATGGACGTCTGTATTTAGCTAAAAATGGACGTACCCATGAATCTTCTGATAATGTTTGAAATAACTTAATCTGCTTCATTTACGTCCTCCTCAATCCAACATGCTAATTTGACAAATGCACCTTGTTTTTCAATGAGTTCATCTAAAGTGCCCGACTCAACTATTTCTCCATTCTCTAATACATAAATGTAGTCCATTTCGTGCATCCAGTGCAAACGGTGAGTGGCAAAAAATGTTAAACGATTCGCCATTAATGGTAACATCGCTTCTTTTAATTCCGCTTCTGTTTCAATATCCAAATGTGCAGTCGGTTCATCAAATAATAAAATTTGACGCTGATCGTCTAAAAATGTTCGCGCTAAGGCGATACGTTGTGCTTGACCACCACTTACTTGTCTCGCACCCTCACCAATAATAGTATCTAACCCATTTGGTAATTGTTCAAACCATTCATATAATCCAACTTGTTGAATTGCTTGAATGATAGCATCATCCGATACTTGCTTAACATAAAACATCACATTTTCTCTTAATGTTGCTTTGAAAATATAGGGATGTTGAGGCATATAAATTGTTTGCTGTTGCCAAGAAGCATTATTAAACGTTTCAATAGTTGTACCATTTACACGTGCTTCTAAATAATCAGGCTCAATAAATCCGCTTAACAAATCAATTAATGTTGATTTTCCACTACCGCTCATACCTACTAAACCAATTTTTTTAAACCCTTTTACATTCAGATGAATATTTTTGATTGCCAGTGCATCTGATTCAGGATACGTGTAATTTAAAGCATCAATTTGAATTTCCGGTTCATCCGCACTAAAGTTTAATAACTCTGTTGATACACTAGGCTCTTTTAAGTCTAAAATATTAAAGACATTAATAAGTGCATTTTTTCCATCTAATGTTGCATGATAATCATTAGAAAAATCACGAATCGGCAAGAAATACTCTGGTGCTAAAATTAAAGCAATGAGGGCTGGAAATAATGGTGCTTGCCCTTCTAAAAGTCTTAACCCTAAGAAGAAAGCAACAATCGCAACAGATAACGTAGTAAAGAAATCCAATGCAAAAGTAGATAAAATAGCCACTCTTAAAGTAGACATGGTGGCTTCTCTAAATTGTTCACTTACTTTAAAAATATTCTTCCCGTATGCTTTGCTAACACCTAAACGCTTTAAGGTATCAATTCCTCTTAAAGAATCAATAAAATGATTAGATAAAATTTGAAACACTTGAAATTGTTTATCCGCTTTACTTTTAGCGGCTAATCCTAAAATAATCATAAACAAAATGATAATAGGAAAGACAATTAATAAAATTCCGCCTGAGGGAATATCCATCCAAAATACAAACGCTAAAATAATCCAAGGAATAATCATTAAATGCATCACTTTAGGTAAAATTAAATGTAAATAGTTTTCGACTTGAGTTAATCCATCTAAAACCATTGTTGTTACATGACCGGTCCCTTCTCTTGCAACAAGCTTAGGGCCCATTCGGAATATTTTTTTTAATAATTTTACACGTAGTTCTTCTGATACATTAACACTAAACTGCTCTAATTTTAGATCTTGAATATAAGTGATAACATGTCGTAGTACATAACTTACTAAGAATAATCCAATCCAATTTATTACGGCCATCAAAGTTTGTCCTTGCCACAAACCATTGATTGCTTTTGACAAGCCATAAGCCTGCGTAATAATAAAAGTTGCTTGCAAAACGGAAAGTCCTGCAAGCAACCTTAAAATGGTTTGAATATTTGATAAGCGTAACAAGGCTTTATCAAACACTATTTAGCCTCTACGTGCGTATGTTTAACACGTTTTCTAAACACATAATATGTGAATGAAATATATGTTAATACAAACGGCAGCAAGGTTGCCGTAATCATACTCATTGTTTTTAAAGTATATGACGTTGACGTTGCGTCTTTAATTAGTAAATCAAAATCTGGAGAAATTGAACTAATTAATACGCGTGGGAACAAACCGCTAAATAATAAAGCTACTAAAGAAATTAACGTTAAACCACTTAAAATAAAAGCCCAACCTTCTCGTTTATTAATAACACTAACATGAGCACCTACTGTTAGAAGTACAATTAATACGACTAAAGCTAAGGTGATGATGAATTTATTTGCAAAGAAATCTGTCATCAAGTATAAAAGTACAGCGAAAACCACTAAACCAGCATAAAGTACATAATAAAGTACTTTTGCATATTGATTAGCACGTTCTCTAATCGGACCAGTCGTTTTCAAACCAATGTAGTTTAATCCGTGTAAATAACATAATAAAGTTAATGCCACACCGCCAACTAATGAAAAAATATTAATATAATCACTAAAAGTAGCAGACATATTATGATTAGCATCAAGTGGCATACCTTGAATTAAACTAATAAACATTATCCCAAAACAAAATGGCACAATTAAACTACCTATTGACAATGTCCAATTCCAGATTTCTTTTTTATCTTCTGGCATATGATGACGAAATTCAAACGATACACCGCGAATGATTAATCCGAATAAAATGGCTAATAAAACTAAATAATAACCACTAAATAATGAAGCATACCAATATGGAAAAGATGCAAACATTGCTCCACCAGCTGTTAGTAACCAAACTTCGTTACCATCCCATACTGGTCCGATTGTTTCAATAATCTGATCTTTTTCGTGTTTATTACGTGCAAGTGATTGAACAGCCATTCCGACCCCAAAGTCAAATCCTTCTAAGAAGAAGAATCCAGAAAAAAGAACGCTAATCAATACAAACCAAGCTATTTGTAATACTGACATTTTTATAGCCCCCCTTCACTAAAAGCATCATTTAAAGCATGTTCTGTTTGATCCATTGGGTGATTATCGTAATCTGGCCCTAAAGACATCACACGACGCACTAAATAAATAAGTACGACAGATAAGAATGAAAATAGAATGAAGTATACAATATTACTAATTAATAAAGACGTTACTGAAACATTAGGTGATACACTATCTTCAACACGGAATAAGCCATAAACGGTCCAAGGATAACGACCCATTTCTGTAATTAACCATCCTGTTGAATTAGCAATAAATGGTAGGAACGTAGCCCAACCTAATGCTTGTAGCATCCACGGCTTTTTATAAAGTATAGGATCAGAACCGCGCGTTAGAAAAACGCCCGCCAAACCAATCATGAACATCAATGTCCCAAATCCTGCCATTAATCTAAAGTTCCAAAAAATAGCATTTACGGCGGGATAATAATCTCCTTCACCGTATGCATCAATCATTTTTTGATTAACTGTATCCATTCCTTCAAATGATCCAGATAAATTACCATTAGCTAAAATACTTAACATGTAAGGCATCTCAATACCAAATACACGCTTGTTTTCTTTCTCATTAGCCCATGCGACTAGTGTCCAAGAAGCAGGTTCCCCTGTATCTTCGTATGCGCCTTCCATTGCAGCAAACTTCATTGGTTGCGTTTCAATTAAATCTTTCATTTGTGCATGTCCAGCACCTAATGTTAAAGCTGAGCCAAGTAAGGTTACTATTAGGCCTAACTTAATTGATTTCTTATAAAAATCGACATGTGTTTCACGATTCTTATATAATCTGAATGCAGCTAATCCAGCAACAATAATACCACCCGTTGCTATTGCCGCTGCAATAACGTGATTAAATTCAAACCATAATTTTGAATTTTTTAATAACGCTAGAAAATCTACCATTTCCGCACGACCGTTTCGAACTTCAAATCCAACCGGTTTTTGCATAAAGGCATTAGCGGTTAAAATCCATAATGCTGATAACATCGATGAAATCGTTACTAACCAAATAAATAATGCATGAACAGCTGGTTTAACACGATCCCAAGTAAACATCCATAAACCAATAAATGTTGATTCCATAAAAAATGCAAGTAAAGCTTCGATTGCTAAAGGTGCTCCAAAGATATCACCTACAAAGCGAGAATATTCTGACCAGTTCATACCAAATTGAAATTCTTGAATAATACCAGTAACTACCCCGACTGCAAAACTAAGTAAGAAGATATTCCCCCAAAACTTTGTCATTTTTTTGTACTTTTCGTCTTTCTTGATGACATACATTGTTTCCATTACAGCAACCATGAATCCTGTCCCTATTGAAAACGGAACAAAGAAGAAATGGAAGACTGTTGTCATCGCAAATTGAAAACGAGCTAAGGTCGTTATATCTAACGCACCGAACATATTTAACATAAACTCTCTCCTTTACATTTTATTAACTAAATACCCCATTAAAACAGTGTAATTCAGTCGAACTTTTCTATCTAGACTAATTAAAAACCATTCTAGATATCAACTAAAGTATACTCTGAAATATCATATCCGTCTAGTAAATCGATAAATTTGTAATTCCTTTTTTATACAATATTTACGGAATAAATTTTCCTAATTAAAGTGCTCACTAATCTTCAATAAAAATAGCACTCTATTGTTTTCAATCAGGAAAGTGTGTTACATTATTTATATTATTTAATCTCGGAGGTTTAGTATGAAACCGAAAAAAGAAGGCGTTCTACTTGTCAATATTGGTACACCTAAAGAACCCACATCTTCTGCAGTTAAACTTTATTTAAAACGATTTTTGTCTGATCGACGCGTTATAAAAAAATCTCCTATTATTTGGCAACCCATCTTGCATGGCATTATTCTGAATATTCGACCTAAAAAATCAGCCGCCCTATATCAAAATATTTGGACTAGTCATGGTTCGCCATTAAAATATTACATGGATAAGCAAGAACTAGCACTACAACAATTGTTGCCTCAAACGATTGTTCGAACTGCTATGTCATACAGTGAACCTTCTATTCCTTGTGTTTTAGACGAGCTATTAGAAGAAAATATTACTCATTTAACGGTCATTCCAATGTATCCCCAATATTCTGGTACTACTGTGGGCAGTGTCTTTGACGAAGTTATGCGCTATTTTTATCGTTCGGACAAAATCATTCATTTAAATTTTGTTCGATCATTTTATGAACGCCCTTCATGGTATTCTATTTATTCAAAGAAAATATTAGATTTTTTAAAGCAACATACGATTCAACATATCGTCTTTTCTTATCACGGTATTCCTGTGGAGTATGTGAATCAAGGCGATCCATACCCTAATGAATGTATCCAATCGACCGAATACATTATGCAAGATGTTTTGACCGAATATCCAACTATGACTTATGAAAATACTTTTCAATCTCATTTTGGAAACGATGAGTGGTTATCCCCTTCAACTGAGGCATATTTGAAATCGCTTCCTGAACAAGAAATTAAAAATATACTAGTAGTTGCACCAGGATTTGTTATGGATTGTTTAGAAACAATTGAAGAACTTGGAGAAGAAAATCGTAATTATTTTATCGAAGCTGGCGGTAATAATTACTATTATCTTTCTGCATTGAATGATTCGATTGAATTAACTTATCTTTTAAAAGAAATTATACAAAAAAATGAGCAGTCTTAATCTGATATGCTCCCCCTAAAGTAGACACTTGAAAAAGTAAAACTATTTTAGGGGGAGTTTTTCATGCGTAAAAATAAACGTTATTCAGCTAATGAGTTAATGTATTTTATTGATCTCTATTTAATCAGTGGAATACCCTATGTAGAATTACAGGAAAATTATGGCTTAAAATTAAATGATAAAAACTTTCGAAAGTATCTTAATAAGTATAGATTACATGGGCCTTCGGCCTTAATATCAAAAGGTACCAATAACAATTATTCTGAG
>NZ_JAGN01000042.1 GCF_000526675.1 Atopobacter phocae ATCC BAA-285 | reverse complement strand
AACGAAGCTAAAACAATTGATGCAGTTAATAATTTAGCTGAAGAAGTAGTTGCTACACGTAAAGCTCAAGACTTAAAAGAAGCAAAAGAAGCAGCTAAAGCAGAATTAAAAGAAGCAGGCGTAAGCGAATTTTATATTAAGAAAATTGACAATGCTAACACTGTTGAAGGCGTTAATTCATTGAAAAATGAAATTTTAAGTGCCCTTTCTGAAAAAGAACCTGATGAGAAAAAAGAAATTAGAGAAGCTATGAAACTTAAACCAGCTACAAAACGTAAAGAAGAAAACAAAACAGTTCCAATGACTAAATTAACACCAGCTAAAGAAATGAAAAAAGAAGCTAAACCTGCTGAGAAAAAAGCAACATTACCTCAAACAGGTGAAGTATCAATCTTTGGCGCAGCTGCATTGGCAGTCATCTCAGGTTTAGGTTTAGCTGTACCTGGATTCAAAAAAGAAGACTAATTTTAAACATTTAATCTATTAACTTAAAGTCAAGGTTCACATGTTCAGACGAGAAAAGGAGTACAGTTTACTGTACTCCTTTTTAAATGATTCAAAATAATTCCTACTAAAAAGGCACGCTTCATTTGAAGTGTGCCTTTTGTTTATACACTTTTAAATTCTAATGTAAATTGTTTGGCGATTTGTGGGTCGTTAATGAGTAAAGTTTGGATTGTCATTTCAGCGTTTTTTCGAGCTTCTTTCAATAAGCCTTTTTCAATCGCTTCTTCTTCAATAATTTTCTTTTGATCGATTGAGAATCCGGCGTAGTCTTCTATCGTAATGGGATTGAAAATAGAATCTCTTTCATCAAAAATTTGCAACGAATCTTCATCAATTTCATGGGCTAAAATTTTTGGCGCAGGTAGTTCAATCGTAATTTTGTCATCTTTGACTTGAATCGTCATTTGTTTTAAATTAACTCCTGCATGAATAGTTCCATCATAAGAAACAATAAATTTCTTCGTTGTTAATGGGATACTCCATCCGTATAAGTTACGGTTATTCTCAAAAGAACCAGTATTTGTGTAGTAATATTTTGTCGTGGTTAATTCTTGAACATTTTCAAGGCGTTTGCCAATTAATTCGGAGGTAATAGTAGGATCGGCTGCGTGTTCACCACGATACTGACCATAAAAGAAGGCGCTAGCAACTAATCCTGCAATGACTACTATAAAGATAGTCGCTCGTTTTAAATGTTTAAAAATTGTCATATCATGCTCCTTTCTATTTCGTGCTAGTGAACTTATTATATCAATTTTTCTACTAATTGTCAGATATTTTATCACGTTTACAACTTAAGTCTTGTTTTTATTAAGAAATTATATGTTAAAATAAAGTTAATTGATGCAATATGGTATGATTAGTACAACATTTAAATGTTAAACGAGTTAACAAGATGGCGGAGGAAAGCGATGTTTAAACGACAATATTATACGCGCCTATTTAACATTTTAAATATTATCGGAACAATGGGTCTGATTTTATTTATTTTATATTTGTTTAAGCAAGGCGTGTTAACAGATGAAGCTCGTCTGATTCAATTTATGAAGGAGTTCGGACGCGGTGCACCGGTAGTTTTCATGCTGATTCAGTTAATACAAACCGTCATTCCGATTATTCCAGGCGGATTGACGATACCATTAGGCACAATGCTTTTTGGTAATTATGTGGGATATTTACTGAATTTAGTTCCTATTTTAATCGGATCGTATATTAACTTTTATTTAGCAAGACGATACGGACGTCCGTTTGTGTATACATTACTGGGATTTAAGCAGTATAAACGAGCGATTCGCTGGTTAAATAAAGGCGAATATTTCAAACGATTTTTTACGATTGCAATGTTCTTTCCGTTATCACCGGATGACGTGTTATGTTATGTTGCCGGGTTATCTGATTTAAATAGGAAACAATTTAGTACCATTTTATTATTGAGTAAACCCTTTAATTTATTTTTATATGCGTATGGAACAGAGACCATTTTAAAATGGCTCATTCATTTCTTTGCGTAATGGTAATGGCGAAAGTCTTGTGTCAGCAAGGCTTTTATTTTATAATAAAAAAGAACATACATTCGCCTTTTGAAGTGCTTTTCATGGGGATGAGAACGAGTATATGATATAATTAACATAGACGAAGTAGAACAATGGGCGAATAGAAAAGAGGCATTATGGCTAAAAATTATATATCCGTGCATGGTGCACGCTCTCATAATTTAAAAAATATTAATATAGATATTCCAAGAGACAAATTAGTAGTAATCACTGGGTTATCGGGCTCCGGTAAAAGTAGTTTAGCGTTTGATACGCTCTATGCTGAAGGTCAACGACGTTATGTGGAAAGTTTGTCCACATACGCTCGTCAATTTTTAGGGCAAATGGATAAGCCTGATGTGGATAGTATTGATGGATTAAGTCCTGCCGTGGCGATTGATCAAAAGACAACGAGTAACAATCCACGTTCTACGGTAGGAACGGTAACCGAAATTAATGATTTTCTCCGTCTGTTTTATGCACGTGTCGGCGTACCAATCTGTCCAAATGACGGCATTCCGATTGAACGTCAAACGATTGAACAAATGGTTGATCGTGTGTTGGCGCTTGAAGAACGGACGCGGATTCAAATTTTAGCGCCAGTCATTAAGGGAAAACGCGGACAACATAAAAACTTATTGGCGAAAATCCAAAAAGATGGCTACGTTCGTGTCAAAATTAATGAGGAAACGTATGATATATCCGACGTACCAGAACTTGAAAAAAATAAAAAACATACAATTAGTGTGATTATTGACCGCTTAGTGGTGAAAGACGGCATACGCTCACGCTTATTTGATTCGCTAGAGCAAGCGCTACGTTTGGCGAATGGTTATGCGACAGTTGATGTGATTGGTCAAGAGGAAATCATTTTTAGTGAACATCATGCATGTCCGATTTGTGGATTTTCAATTGGTGAATTAGAACCACGCTTATTTTCCTTTAACGCGCCCTTTGGATCATGTCCCGACTGTGACGGATTAGGGATGAAACTAGAGGTGGATATGGAATTGGTAATGCCTGATCCAACGTTGAGTATTAATGAAGATGTATTCGCTCCTTGGCGTTCAATCAGTTCCAATTATTATCCAACGATGTTACGTCAATTTGCAGATGCGTATCAAATCGATCGCGATACACCATTTAATGAATTGCCTAGTGACCAACAAGAATGGTTATTGTATGGTGGGGCGCACTTACCATTTACATTTGACTATACAAATGATTTCGGAAAGAACCAAAAACGTCGCATTGATTTTGAAGGAGTTATTCCTAATGTAAATCGACGCTATCATGAAACACATAGTGATTTCACACGGGATGTCATGCGTCAATACATGACAGAACTACAATGTCCAACTTGCAAAGGATATCGTCTCAATCGGGAAGCTTTGTCCGTTCAAATTGGTCATAAACATATTGGTGAAGTATCCGAATTATCGATTAATGATTCACTTGAATTTTTGGAAGGATTGGACTTGTCCGCTCAAGATGTTGAGATTGCACGTCCGATTTTGAAAGAACTCATGGATCGCTTAGGCTTCTTAAAAAATGTCGGATTAGACTATTTGACGTTAAGTCGTGTCGCCGGATCGCTTTCAGGGGGAGAAGCACAACGTATTCGTTTAGCTACTCAAATTGGCTCCAACTTGAGTGGTGTGTTATACATTTTAGATGAGCCGTCGATTGGTCTACATCAACGAGATAACGATCGACTGATTGACTCCCTTAAGCAAATGCGTGATCTAGGTAATACCTTAATTGTTGTTGAACACGATGAAGATACGATGCGCCAAGCAGACTTCTTAATTGATATCGGTCCAGGTGCGGGTGAAAAAGGCGGACAAGTCGTTGCGAGTGGTACGCCTAAACAAGTCATCCGAAACAAAAAATCATTAACTGGACAATATTTATCCGGAAAGAAAAGAATTGAAGTGCCAACTACCCGACGTGAACCTGAAAAAGGATGGATTACGGTGAAAGGCGCGCAAGAAAATAATTTAAAATCAGTCGATGCCCAGTTCCCACTCGGTTTATTTACTGCGGTAACGGGCGTGTCAGGGTCTGGAAAAAGTTCGCTAGTTAATTTAGTTTTAAAAAAAGGTTTGAGCCGTCTATTAATGAAAGCGAAAGAACGTCCAGGACAACACGATTCGATTGAAGGGTACGAGTCATTAGATAAAATTATTGATATCGATCAAAGTCCAATTGGGCGGACGCCAAGAAGTAATCCGGCGACTTATACAAGTGTATTTGATGATATTCGTGACTTATTCGCAAAAACGAATGAAGCGAAAATGCGCGGTTATAAAAAAGGACGGTTCAGTTTTAACGTAAAAGGCGGACGATGTGAAGCTTGTAAAGGGGACGGCATTTTAAAAATTGAAATGCATTTTCTACCCGATGTCTATGTGCCGTGTGAAGTATGTCATGGCAAACGATACAATAGTGAAACATTAGAAGTCACTTATAAAGGGAAAAGTATTGCCGATGTTTTAGAAATGACGATTGATGAAGCGTTGGAATTCTTCAGCAACATTCCTAAAATTAAACGTAAGTTGCAAACCATTGTGGATGTTGGATTAGGCTATATTCGTTTGGGACAACCAGCAACGACTCTTTCAGGTGGAGAAGCGCAGCGGATGAAGTTGGCAAGTGAGTTACAACGTGTTTCAACGGGAAATACGCTCTACATTTTAGATGAACCGACAACGGGATTACACGCCGACGACATTAAACGTCTTCTCATTGTGTTACAACGTTTAGTTGATGCGGGAAATACGGTCATTGTAATTGAACATAATTTAGATGTGATTAAATCAGCTGATTATTTGATTGATATGGGGCCAGAAGGTGGAGCAGGTGGTGGCGAGGTACTAGCGACCGGAACGCCTGAAACTATCGCTAATGTTTCAACAAGCTATACGGGTCACTACTTAAAACCGCTATTAGAAGCTAATCCATCAAAGAAATAGCACGCATGATCTATTAAGGTGGGCAATGTCCTACTTTAGTAGATCTTTTTGTATATTGGGACTGAAAAGAAATAGGCCTTAAGACGCATGAATAAAGCAAGCGATTCAGGCATAATAAAAACATAAAGAAAGATAGTATGTCATTCTGATCAAGGAGGTTTATTATGACCGAGCGAAATCGTATTATGGAACTATATCGCACAGGCATTATTACAAAGGAAGATGCCATTCGATTATTAGAAGAAGAAAAACAAGAACTTGACCTAATCAAAAAAGAAACGGGTGTACCAGTGACGCCAATCAATCGTGACGATTTGTCCAAACAAGCCGCAAAGTTTGCAGATAAAATGACACAAGTCTCGACAGCGATTGATAAAAAAACAATCGAATTAAAGAAATTAAAACAATTAATTCAAGATAAAAAAGAAGCATTGGAAATATATTTAAATTCTCAAGCTGCAACGGTTGAAGATGAGACAATTGTTGAAGCAACAAAAGAAGGGATTGAATATTCAATTAGTGAATTACAAAATCGCGTATCGACGGTTGAACGAGAAAAAGAAGCATTAGAAAAGAAAATGGAAAATGCGAGTTCATTTAATGTCGAAGATACGTTCAATCGATTATTGAAAAGTATCGAAGACGGACGTTTATCTGATTTAGCGACTGACACACGAGAAACGATTAATGAAGTCATGCCAAATTTAAAAGAAAAAATCCGTTATTACTCCGAACAAGTAGTCGAACGAGCTCGTGAAGAAGGAACAAATTTAAATGTGAATCGTAAACAATTAACGGACAATCCGGTTGCTGCAGTAGTTAAACAATGGGACGCATCGAAATCAGCGACGATTTTAGATGTGAAATTAGCATCGGGTGCCATTCATGTGGAACCGAGTTCAGATGATTCGTTTAAAATTGTTGCGACGTTTGAAACAAATTATAATTATGATGAGAATGAATTAGAACATCATATTTCTAAGCATTTAGTGACACGAATGACTGATGAAGAGACTAAAATTCATTATTCAAGTCGTCAAGTCAAATGTCACGTGACGATTTATTTACCAGAAATAACGATGGATCATGTGTCATTGAAAGTCATTCTAGGTGATGTGAACGTGAATGGCATGAAAGGACAAGATTATTTCATCAAAATAAAAACCGGACAAGTTCGTCTTGCACATCTTGAAGGCACCATGATTGAAGTGAATGTGCAGACAGGATCTATTCATCTAAATGAACTAAACATGAAAGATTTAGTTGTTGGGTTAAAGACAGGGAATGCGCAAGTCGATGGATCCATTGAAGGAGCAAATTTCTTTATGGATACCGGCGAATTACAATTCCAGTTAGGTGACCGCTTAAAACGATTAAATGCTGAAGTTAAAACCGGATCGATTCATTGGTTCCAAATGAATTACCCAGCAATTGAAGCAGATTTACGGACGAAGCTAGGAAAAATTTCGATTCCTTACGCAATGGATGACATTGAAGTGATTGAAGAGTCACACAAGCAATTAGGTGAATCGTATAAGTTCCATACCTTATTGGAAGAAAATCCAGTGATTGCTTCAATCAAAACAAATGTTGGACATATTAATGGACGTAAAGGAGGAATGACTTTTGAGAACGAGTCAAACTAACACGTTTGCTCAGCGAATAATTGAGCTATTAAGATATGTTCTACAACTTAACCTAACCGTAATAAAAAGTTTAATAAAAGGAGCGAAAAAAATTATGAAAAGAAAACAACTTAGACGTTCAAAAAATAATCGAGTGATAGCAGGGGTACTTGGAGGTCTTGCTGAATACATGGATATTTCACCTGTTATCCTTCGTATTTTTTTCGTTTTAGCAGGTCCGAGTACATTACCTCTTTGGACGTACTTTGTTTTAGCAGTACTTATGCCTTCCGCAGATGATGATTCGTTTGATGATGACGAGCTTCGTGAGGAACGCGATGCAGAGTGGAGTGACTTTTAATGCGTTTTGGTCCTAGGTTGTTAGTGACGTCGCTTAGTTTCCTCTTACTATCCGCATTATTTCAACCGTATTTTTATGTCGCTTCATTGCCAGCAGCAGTGTTCGCTAGTTTATTGTTGTCAGGATTGAATACATTTGTTAAACCGATTTTGTATTTGATTACTATACCTATTACAATCTTTACTTTAGGGTTGTTTACTTTTGTGTTGAATGCGATTGTTTTACAAATGGTCAGCGGTTTAATGGGCAATCAATTTCAAATTAGCTCGTTTTTTGTCGCAATAATCATCAGTTTATTTTTATCGACGATTCAAGATGTTGCGTATGGCTATTTGAAACGTTCAAAAGCATAAATAGAATTCCCCTAAAAACACCTCAGCGCAATGGTTTGCGTGAGGTGTTTTATTTTGATTCGTATGAATCCTTTTCGGATCTGTGGTAAAATGATAGGGCATATATAGAAAAATTCGAAGAAATAGTAGGTGATTTGAGATGTCAATCGTAACAGTAAGAGATTTAGTCGAACACTCGAATTTAGTCGTTGTGTCCGGTGAAGATTATTTAGATCGACCATTAACAACGAGTGAAATCGCACGACCTGGCTTAGTATTAGCCGGTTATTTTAAGTTTTTCCCAAAAGATCGTATTCAATTATTCGGACGAACAGAAGCAACTTACATTAAAGAGTTAACCCCTGAACGTCGTGTTGAAATTTATGATTTCATGGCGAGTAACTCAACGCCATGTTTTATCGTTGCAAGAGGAATTGAAGTGACGGATGAGTTAATCGAAGCGGGTGAAAAACATCACGTACCCGTGTTATCTTCGCCTTTAAGAACGACTCGTATTTTAGGCCATTTAACGAACTTTTTAGAAAGTCGATTAGCTGAACGAAAATCAGTTCATGGTGTATTAGTTGAAGTTTTTGGTTTAGGTGTATTGATTACTGGAGAAAGTGGAGTAGGTAAATCAGAAACGGCATTAGAATTAGTTCAAAAAGGCCATCGTTTAGTAGCAGATGATCGCGTCGAATTATACCAACGTGATGAAGTGACAATTGTCGGTGAAGCCCCTGAAATTTTATCGCATTTACTTGAAATTCGTGGTGTAGGAATAGTCGACGTATTTACATTATTTGGTGCCGGAGCAATCCGTGATAGCATTGAAGTCGATTTGATTATTTATTTAGAAAATTGGAACCAAGCGAACCATTATGATCGATTAGGTAATCAAGAAGATTGGGATCGTATTTTTGATATCGATGTGAAACGAATTAACATTCCTGTTAAAACAGGACGTAACATTTCGATCATTGTCGAAGCAGCTGCCATGAATTTCCGTTCAAAACAAATGGGCTTTGATCCAATGGAAACATTCCACAAAAACTTGAATTTATTAATTGAAAAGAATGCACGTATTGATGCGCAAAATAAACTGGATGGAGATGTGCTATAGATGATGGCTGCGATTAATCCAATTGCATTTCACGTGTTCAATTGGCCGGTATATTGGTACGGGATTATTATTACAGCAGCAATTATTATTGCAGCTGATTTAAGTACAAAAGAATCCATCAAAAAAGGATTTAAAAAAGATTTTGTGTGGGATTTACTCATTTGGGCTTTACCCCTCGCTTTTTTAGGGGCTCGATTATATTATGTGATTTTCGAATGGTCCTACTATCGGGAACATTTAAATGAAGTATTGGCCATCCATAAAGGCGGGATTGCCATTTATGGTGGATTATTAGCGGGTATGCTAGTGGCGTTTATTTTTACGAAAAAACGATATGCCTCATTTATTCTGTTCTTAGACATTGCTGCACCTTATGTGTTACTCGCTCAATCGATTGGGCGCTGGGGCAACTTTGTGAACCAAGAAGCGCATGGAACGGAAGTATCTCGTCAGTTTTTAGAACAATTGCATTTACCAGAAGTGATTATTCAACAAATGTTGATTGATGGCCAATACTACCATCCGACATTTTTATATGAATCACTCGTTTCCGTTTCTGGTGTCGTGTTGCTATTACTTATTCGCAGATACGCACCGATTCGTGTGGGTGATTTAGTTTCATTTTACTTAATTTGGTATTCAACCGGACGTTTCTTCATCGAAGGAATGCGGACGGATAGTTTGTATATTATCGGTGACATTCGTGCATCACAGGTCGTGGCACTGATGTTAATTGTGGTAGGAGTGTTGAGTATCGTATATCGTTATACACATAAGAAACAGTATATGTTGTATCGAGATGTTACGAATCCTTACCAATTGTCTATTTTATAAAAAGGAGTTCATTATGAAGAAAATAGCGGTTTTAGGAGCAGGCTCATGGGGGACTGCTTTAAGTATGGTGTTGGAAGAGAATGGACACGATGTTCATCTATACTCCAATGACGCCCAACAAGTGAAAGAAATTAATGAGCAACATACAAATGGTCAATTTCTAAAAGAGGTACAATTGTCACCTCGTATTCATGCATCAGATCAATTACAAGAAGTCGTTCAAGATGCAACGGTAATTTTGTTTGTATTACCAACCAAAGCCATTCGTCCAGTTGCCAAAGAAGTGGCACAATATATGACGGGTCATCCAATTATTGTGCATGCTTCAAAAGGGTTAGAGCAAGGCACGCATTTACGTATTTCAGAAATTTTAGCCGCTGAATTAGTCGACACATCGTATCAAGACATTGTCGTTTTATCAGGGCCAAGTCATGCGGAGGAAGTAGCTGTACGTGATATTACAACGATTTCCGCAGCAAGTGAAACGCTTGAAGTAGCTGAAACCGTTCAACATCTATTCAATAACGATTATTTCCGTGTATACACGTTAACCGATGTTGTAGGTGTTGAAATTGGTGCTGCAACGAAAAATATCATTGCAGTAGCTGCCGGTATTTTAGCCGGATTGAAATATGGTGATAATGCAAAAGCCGCTTTAATGACGCGTGGATTAGCTGAAATGAATCGTTTCGGTCAGTCTTTCGGAGCCAATCCTATGACGTTTATCGGTTTGACAGGTGTGGGTGATTTAATCGTAACTTGTACGAGTGTTCATTCACGTAACTGGCGCGCTGGTTACCAATTAGGACAAGGACGTCCATTAGACGCTGTGTTGAATGATATGGGCATGGTGGTCGAAGGAGTTGCCACAACAAAAGCTGTTTATGAATTAGCTCAAGAAAAAGGAATTGAGTTACCAATCACGAATGCGTTATACGGTGTATTATATGAAGGGCAGTCGATTAAACCAAGTATCGATCAATTAATGAATCGTTTGCCTAAAGCAGAAATGCAAGAGCAATTAAATCGCTAAAAATTAAATAATTCGTTATAATTAAGGAGGATCACCAATGAAAGTCAGAAAAGCAGTAATTCCAGCTGCCGGTCTTGGTACACGTTTTTTACCTGCAACAAAAGCAATGGCAAAGGAAATGCTACCGATTGTGGATAAACCAACGATTCAATTTATCGTTGAAGAAGCTTTAGCGAGTGGCATTGAAGATATTCTAATTGTGACAGGAAAAAGCAAACGCCCGATTGAAGATCATTTTGATGCTAATGTAGAGTTAGAGTCTAATTTAAAAAGTAAAAATAAAACTGATTTGTTAAAATTAGTAGAAGAAACAACGGGCATTCGTTTATTCTTTGTTCGTCAATCATATCCAAAAGGACTAGGCGATGCCGTATTACATGCAAGAAGCTTTGTTGGCAACGAGCCATTCGTCGTAATGTTAGGGGATGACTTAATGCAATCAGAAGTCCCTTTGACGAAACAATTAATGGATAATTACGAGCAAACAAGTGCATCAACTATTGCAGTCATGCAAGTGCCGCATGAAGATACATCCAAATACGGAATTATTGATCCAGAAGCTTTAATTGATGACACGACATATAGTGTGAAACACTTTGTGGAAAAACCATCACCTGAAAAAGCGCCAAGTGATTTAGCGATTATTGGGCGTTATTTATTAACACCGCAAATTTTTGATATTTTAGAAAATCAAGAACCAGGTGCGGGTAATGAAATTCAATTAACCGATGCCATTGAAACATTAAACAAAACACAACGCGTATTTGCTAAACGTTTTGAAGGGATACGTCATGATGTGGGCGATAAATTTGGTTTCTTAAAAACAAGCATTGAGTATGGATTAGAACATCCTGAAGTGAAAGATAACTTAAAGCCTTACTTATATCAATTAGTAGAGGAAATGAAAGCGAGTGATGCAAGGAATGACAACACAAACGACTGATTATGATGTGATTGTTATAGGGGCAGGTCCAGGTGGTATGACCGCAGCTTTATATACATCACGATCTAATTTAAAAACATTAGTATTAGAGCAAGGTGCTCCAGGGGGCGAATTATTAAATACCGCAGAAGTTGAGAACTACCCTGGTTTTCCAATGATTTCTGGACCAGAACTAGCGCAAAAAATGTATGAAGGTTCTAATCGATTCGGCGCTGAACACAAATATGGAGCGGTTCAATCCGTCGAAGTGAAAGATGGTATAAAAATTGTTCATGCAGGTAAAAAATCTTATACTGCAAAGGTCGTTATCATCGCAACAGGTGCCACTCATCGCAAGTTAGATATTCCTGGTGAAGAAGAATATCAAGGCCGTGGTGTTTCATATTGTGCGGTATGTGATGGTGCGTTCTTTACGGGCAAACCGCTAACAGTCATTGGTGGCGGTGACTCTGCTGTTGAAGAGGGAACTTATTTAACGCAACATGCGAGTCAAGTTTCAATCGTTCATCGCCGTGATGAATTACGTGCACAACAAGTTTTAGTGGATCGCGCAGTAAAAAATGATCACGTTGACTTCATTTGGAAACACATTCCAGTGGAGATTAAAGGGGACGAGAACCAAGTCACTCACGCTGTTTTAAAAGATGTTGAAACAGGCGAAATCTTCGAAAAAGAAACATCAGGTGTGTTCGTGTATGTCGGTCTTATTCCGGTATCTGAACCATTCAAAGGATTAGGAATTACGGATGAAGACGGTTGGATTGAGACAAATGAATTGATGGAAACTGCTGTACCAGGAATTTTTGCAGTCGGTGATGTCCGTAAAAAACAATTACGTCAAATTGCCACAGCAGTCGGTGATGGTAGCCAAGCAGGTCAATCAGCTTATAATTATTTCCAAGAATTAGAAGATTAAAAGGTGGAAAAAGAGAGAGGCAGCTACAGCCTCTCTTTTTTGTTCCAATTTAGAAAAACGTTTGCATTATTTTTCTTAATTTTTGAAAACGTTAAACTAATTGAATAAAAGTGTGGTAAAATGGTGGTAATTATAATATAGCGTAATCAATTAAGGAGGAGTTTGATGGATTTTAAAGAAATAGTTCAGCTTTGGGAAAATGAACTCCCTAAAGAGAGTAAGTTATATGAAGAGTTAATTGCATTAAAAGAAGATGAAGATGCCTTATTTGAAGCCTTTGCTCAGTCACTAGCATTTGGAACAGCAGGAATGCGTGGTGTAATGGGACCGGGTATTAATCGAATGAACACCCATACCGTTCGTTTAGCAACTTATGGCTTAGCGCAAGTGATTAAACATTTAGGAAAAGAAGCCATGGACAAAGGGGTAGTGATTGCGTATGATTCACGACATAATTCGCAAACGTTTGCGTACGAAGCGAGCCGTGTTTTAATTGCAGCAGGTATCCGTGCTTACATGTTTAGCTCATTGCGTCCGACCCCAGAATTAAGTTTTGCGGTACGTCATTTAGGGACAGCAGCAGGTATTATGATTACAGCTAGTCATAACCCACCAAAATACAATGGATACAAATGTTATGGTGAAGACGGTGGACAAATGCCACCAGAACAAGCGAATGAAGTTATTCGTCACATGGAAGCAGTTGATGAACTATTCGCTATTCCGGTAGTCACTCAAGAAGAATTATTAGCAAGTGATCGATTTGCTTTAATTGACGAAGCGGTTGATGAAGCGTATTTAGCACAAGTTGACCACGTACCAGTTAATCGTTCAATTATTGAAGAAGCGAAAGATCTTAAAATTGTTTATACACCACTTCATGGAACTGGTCAATATTTAATGGAAAAAGTATTTGAACGTGCGGGCTTCCAATCAATTGAGTATGTACCTAATCAAAAAGAACCGGATGCTAATTTCTCAACGATTCAATCACCTAACCCAGAAGATGGCGAAGCGTTCATTGAAGCAGAAAAAATAGGGATGGCACATCAAGCTGATTTATTAGTGGCAACAGACCCGGATGCGGATCGCATGGGCTGTGCAATTTATACACCATCAGGTTATCAAGTATTGACTGGTAATCAAATTGCTGCCGTATTACTGGATTACTTATTAAATGCGAAAAAAGAACGCAATGAATTACCGACTAATGGTGCGGTTATCAAATCGATCGTTTCTGGCGAATTAGCCACACAAGTTGCCGCTGACTACGGTGTAGAAATGATGAACGTTTTAACCGGATTTAAATATATCGCTGAAAAAATCGAACAATTTGAACAAAGTGGTTCACATCAATTCCTGTTTGGTTTTGAAGAAAGTTATGGTTATTTAGTTCAATCCTTTGTGCGTGATAAAGATGCGTTACAAGCAACAGTGCTATTAGCAGAAGTAGCAGCTTATCAAGCGAGTCAAGGTAAAACATTATTAGATGCACTAAATGATTTATACGCGCGTTATGGTTTCTTCTTAGAAAAAACGATTTCAACGATGTTTGAAGGAGCAGCTGGGCCAGATAAAATGGCAGCCTTGATGCAACAATTCCGTGATGAACCATTAACTTCAATTGCTGGAGAAGCAGTTGCTGTTTCATACGATTACTTATCACAAGAACGTCATGAAAATGGCGTTGTATCAGCCATTGACTTACCAAGTTCTAACGTACTGAAATATCATTTAGAAAATGGCGATTGGTTTGCACTTCGTCCAAGTGGAACGGAACCAAAAATGAAATGCTATATTGGCGTATCAGCTACAGATAAAGCATCAGCTGAACAAAAAATTGCTGCTTATGAGACCGAATTAACACAGTATTTTAAATAAAATAGAAACAAAAGTGATGACATTGTGTTTTAATCTTTCTCTGCGTTAAGTGTTCATCCTAAAAAAAGAGGTTCCAATATATTGAACTGCTCCCTGTCAAGTAGACAGGTAAAAAAATAAATTTTATGCACCTATGGTTTTTCATCCATAGGTGTTTTTTTATGCTGGAATAGCTAAACCCATCTTTAATGTGATTCGTTTAGTGTTAAAGAAATGAATATATTGATCAATATCTTTTGTTAAACTTTCAAATGTATCATATTTATTTAAATAATATAATTCTGATTTGAGCATGCCAAAAAAGTTTTCCATTGGACCATTATCGATACATTTTCCTACACGTGACATACTTTGAATGGCTTGGTGATCCTTAATAAATTGAGCGAATGCATGAGAGGTATAT
>NZ_JAGN01000041.1 GCF_000526675.1 Atopobacter phocae ATCC BAA-285 | reverse complement strand
ACCCGCGTGGTAAAGTCTCGTTCATAATAGCCATTTCTTTGGCTCTGACGACTTTCTGCTCGTTCATAGTTATCGGCCTGGATATATTCTGTTCGTTGATTCTCCATCAATTGGTTGAACACTGTTGTCAAAATGCTTTTCGAGGCATCATCTTTTACCGAATGTTCAATAATGCTTTGAACCTCTTCTCTATTCATTGTAAAATGTACTTGGGTCATGTAAAGTCCTCCTAGGTATGTTTTGTGGTAAAAACATTGTACCGTAAAAGGAGCTTTATATGACCTTTTATCTTTTACACAATTATATGGACTTTATCAGACATGGTATTGGTTTTAATAATATTGATCTTGAGGCGGCCAAAGAGAATAAAACAATAATAAGTATTGTTCCAGCACTTGTTGAAAGAGATGCGGTAGCAGAAAATAATATAACAAATCTGCTAGCTGTGATGAGAAAAACTGTACTAGCATATAATAGTGTAAAAAAGATTGCTGGGAACAGCGAGCAGAATTTGTTGGAAATAGCTTATTCAATAAAACTGCGGGGATAATTGGAATAGGAAATACCGGAAGTTGTGTAGCAGAAATATTACGGCAAGGATTTAGATGTGAAGTAGTTGCTTACGATCCTTATAAATCACAAATAGAGATGGAAAAATACGGAGTAAAAAAAGTAACATTGGAAGAATTATTGAAGCAATCCGATATTATATCCATATGTGCTAACTTGACTGAAGACAATTATCATATGCTCTCGGAAAAAGAGTTTGAACAAATGAAAAAAGGTGTATACATTTCGAATACTGCTAGAGGTGCTTTAATAAATGAGAGCGCTTTATCATCTGCTCTAGCATCAGGAAAAGTTAAAGGATTTGCTACAGATGTTTTAGAAGTAGAGCCAGGAAGATCAAATCATCCTTATTTAGAGTATGATAATGTGGTTATAACTCCACACATTTCAGCTTATACAGAAGAATGTTTAAAGTTAATGGGTGAAAAGTGTGTGGAAGATGTAAATAGGGTATCTCAAGGATTATTGCCAGAACGATCAATTCAAAAAGAAACTTTTTTAATGAATTATTAAAAGAGTAGTATCAAAAATTAACGATAGAAGATTACGATAAATGCAATTATTTACAGACAAAGGAGGAACAATAATGGAAACATTAAGCGCTTGGCAAAGTTTATTAATCGCTCTTTGGGTTGCGGCTGTTATGTCAAGATGGTTAGGCGGAGGAGCTACTTTAACACTTCGTTTCTCACCATTAATGACAGGTTTAGTAGTAGGTATAGTAATGGGGAATGTCCCTCAAGCAATGATAGTAACAGCTGCTTTACAATTAATTTATATGGGTGTTTTTTCACCGGGAGGTTCCATGCCAGCGGAACCATCGATTGCAGCGGCAATAGCAGTGCCAGTAGCATTATTAGGTAATTTAGAACCAGAAGCTGCAATAGCAGTTGCAGTACCAGTAGGGTTATTAGGAAGTTATTTATATCAATTCAGATTTTTTATTAATACTTTTTTAGGTAAGTATACGGATGCAGCGGTTGAAAAGTTAAATCATCGAGCTATATCACGGTCTATAATTTTGTATCCAACTTTAGCTTCGTTTATATTATTTGTTCCTTTAGTATTTATATCTTTATATTGGGGTGCTCCAGTAATAGCTGATGTAATTTCAGCGCTAGAAGGAACAGTGGTCATTCATGTATTAGAAGTTGTAGGTGGAGGTTTAGCTGCAATCGGGATAGCAACTACTATATATGTAATTGGTCGGAAAGATTATATGGTGTTTTTCTTCCTTGCATATTTTATGAGTATAGTTTTAAAACCACTTGAAGTTACAATGGTTACTTATGCTATTTTTGGAGTCATTATAGCTTTAATATTTGTACAAATGCAAGATAAAAATCAAACTAAATCACATACAGAAATTAATAATTCGAACAACGACTCAGTGGTAACATTTGATGATGATGACTTTGATGATGGTTTTTAGGAATAGGAGGGGTAAAAAATGACAGAGATGATTAAAAGTAATGCATATCAGCCAGAGGAAATTACTAAAAAAGATGTTACTAAGGCATACTTAAGATGGCATTTTGCTAACGAGATACCACATTCTTTTGAAAGATATTTAGCGCCGTCCTTATTGTACGCCATGATGCCCGTTTTAAGAAAGTTATATAAAGATGATGATCAATTAAAGGCTGCATATAAAAGACAACTCCTATTTTTCAATACACAATTAACCTGGGGTGGAGGAGTTATCACAGGATTAATGTCATCCATGGAGCAAGAACGAGCTGAAGAAGAATATAATAATAAAGAAATTATTATGCAAGATGATTTATTATACAATACTAAAGCAGGTTTAATGGGTGCATTAGCAGGAATTGGGGATGCAATTGATTCAGGAACAATTCAGTATATATTCATTGCTATAGCTGTTCCTTGGGCACAACAGGGTAGTGCACTTGGCGCCTTATTTCCATTTATCTTCTTTGGACTATACCAAGTATTTGTTGGGTTATTTTTTGCACATCAAGCATTCAAAATGGGAAGAAATGCAACAAGCTTAATGCAAAGTTCAGGTGTTCAAAAGGCAATTGAAATGTTATCTATTTTAGGGTTGTATATGATGGGGATTTTAGCAGGTAATTATGTGAAAGTTTCATCAGCACTTTCTTTTAAAATTTCTGGAAGAGAATTTGTTTTGCAAGAATTACTAGATAAAATCGTACCTGGAATTCTTCCTTTAGCAGTTGTAATGGGAGTATATTGGTATTATAACAAAAAAGGATTAAAAGTTACTCAAGCATTATTATGGTTAACTTTACTCTTAATTGTACTTGCCACTTTAGGAATTTTATAATACAGAAAAAGAATAAGAGGTGTATAGAATGGGATTAGTAAATTTAGCAAGAATTGATGAGCGTTTGATTCATGGACAAGTTATGGTGACATTATCACAAAAAAGTGGTGTTAATTCTATATTTGTTGTTGATGATATTGTAGCGCAAGATAAATTTATGAGAGATTTATATAAAAATGCAGGTAGTAGAACAGGAAAAAAAACAGTAGTTACAACAATGGACCGTGCTAAACATTATTGGGATGAATATGAATTTAAAGATTATAACTGTATCTTAATAGTTAAGACAGTTACCGCGATTTATGAGCTCATTAAACATGGTATTCCGATGAAAGAATTAAATGTTGGAGGCATTGCTCAAAAAAATCCGGAACAAGATATATTAGTAACTAAATCGGTTTATTTAAATAAGACAGATGCTATAAAATTAAAAGAACTTTATGAAGATTATGGTGTCGAAAATATCTATTTCCAAGCGACCCCTGCTGCGCCAAAAACATCATTAGAGGATGTTTTGAAACAATTTGATTTAACCTTAGGAAAATAAACAAGTAATATGACTATAAAACATGAAGAATGGACAGATCGCCAATTTAGATATCAATATATATTAGGACAACGACATAGTCAAAAACAAAAAAGAAGATTTATTAAGTCACTAATTTCAGATATATTACCTCATATACAAGAAGATGATTTAAAAATAATAGTTGAAAAATATAAAGGTATTGAAACGGGGACTAATGTATATATTGGCAATTTAAAAACCGCTCAAAAAGTAATATGTACATATTATGATACCCCTTCATTTAAAATAGGAAAATATTATCCCTTCAATAGTAATTTAGAGAGAAAAAAAGTTATAGAATGGAATATTATTATTAGTTCTCTAGTCATATGTCTAGGCCTTATGATGACATATTTTCTATTCAATGTATGCCATTTTAAATTTAGCTTAGGGAATGTTTCTAGTTGGCTAGTTATACTAATTTATTTACTATATTTTATGGTATTAAAAAAAAGTAGTTTAGGGACATACAATCCATATACCTTAATTCGTAATACCTCATCATTACTGACAATGTTAGAAATGATCAATAAGCATTCTATTGAAAAGATAGCTTTTGTATTTTTAGATAATGGTATATATGGTAAACGTAAGTTCAGCGAGATACAAAAGCAAATGAAAACTGGTTGTGATTTGTATTACTTAGATTCTATTGGATCGAATGGACCACTCCATATAATGAAAGTGAATAATTTATTTAAAAATGTAACTGCAGATCGTTTGAAAGGTAATATATATTATGCTTTTAGTTCAAGTAATAAAAAAGCAGATAGTTTAGATGAATATTATCTTACATTTAAAGCTTTAAAAAGTACGAGAATTAACGAAGAAAATATTAAAAAGTTTATGAAAGAAATATGGGGGGATAATTAATGATAGGTATTGTTATAGCTACACATGGAAAACTAGCGGAGGGCATACTGCATGCAACTCAAGTAATATTTGGTGATACAAATAATATTCAAACAGTAAGTTTAAATCAAGAAGATAATATCGAAGTATTCGGCAATAAAATAAATACGGCCATAAGTGAAGTGAATCAAGAAGAAGGTGTGATAGTCTTTGTAGATATCGAAATTGCTAGTCCATATAATCAATCGATGTTAACTATTAATAAACTTCAAAAAGAATTAAAAGATAAGCTTTTTATTATAACAGGTGTAAATTTACCAATGGTTTTAGAAGCAATAAATCAACAATTGATTGATGCTGAAGTTGAACAAGCGGTTCAAAATATTATTGAAATAGGTACACATAGTGTAAAACAATGGAGTGCAAGTGTTGCAATAGAAAATGATGATTTTGAAGATGATTTTTAATGTAGAAAGGAGTACGCCATGAAGTGGGCGTTTAGATGGTATGGTGAAAAAAACTCCATACCGCTTCAACATATTAAACAAATACCAGGAATAAATGGAGTGGTAGGAACTTTATTAAGGAAACTACCCGGGGAAGTATGGGAAATTGATGAAATAAAAAAATTAAAGCAGTCAGTTAAAGATTCAGGTATGGATCTACTAGGGATTGAAAGTGTTGCAGTGCATGATGCAATTAAAGCTGGAACTAAAGATCGCGATAAGTATATAAAAAATTATCAGCAAACCATTAGAAATTTAGCGGCATGCGATATTAGATTAATTTGCTATAGTTTTAAACCAATTTTTGGCTGGGCGAAAACAACTTTGGCATATGAAAATGAGGATAAAAGTTATTCATTAGTATACGATGAGCAAGTTGTAGAAAATATGGATCCGAGTGAGATGTATCAATTAATACATAGTCAATCTAAAGGGTTTAATTTACCAGGTTGGGAAGAAGAACGTTTAAAAAAATTCAATCATTTATTAAATCTATATGATGGTATCACAAGGGATGATCTTTTTGATAATTTGAAATATTTTTTAGAAAAAATTATTCCAACATGTGAAGAAGTTCGAGTGAAAATGGCTATTCATCCGGATGATCCACCATGGGAAATTTTTAATCTTCCACGAATCACAAAAAATTTACAAGATTTAAAAAAAATAGTAAACATAGTGGATTCGCCGTATAATGGGATTACTTTTTGTACGGGAGCATTAGGAGCTGATCCGAAGAATGATCTCATACAAATGATACAAGAAGTCGGACATAGAATAAACTTTGTGCACTTTAGAAATGTTTTATATATGGGTGAAAAAAAATTTAAAGAAACGGCTCACCTATCTTCAGATGGATCTTTGGATATGTATCAGTTGATGTTAGCGTTAATTGAGGTAGGATATGACGGAGTAATAAGACCGGATCATGGAAGAAATATTTGGGATGAAGTTAGTATGCCTGGATATGGCTTATATGATCGTGCCCTTGGATTAACATATTCACAAGGCTTATATGAGGCAATTATAAAAAACAAGCAGTTTAAAAATTCTAAAAGTAATTAATTAAAATGCAATTGTTACTTTAAATTAATCAAACGCCGCTGAGCCAGCGGCGTTTTTATTATAATTGAAAAAGGGTATAGTCGAAATATAAAGTGTTAGATAGCTAGGCTATCATATTTCTTGTAATTTCAAAAAAGAACCGTTAAACTGAAATTAGTTTGAAAGCCAACTAAATAATTAAAGGGGTGAAAAATGTTAGAAACAGAATTTCATTTCCAATTGATGCGTTGTTTTCAATTAATGAATAATCAGGTAGCGAGACAAGCAGCAACTCATGACTTGTTGCCCGGACAATCAAAAATTTTAGAATATTTATATGAATCAGATGGCGGTTTAGCAAAAGAAATTAGTCGAGCTTGTGTTATCGATGAGTCAACAGTTACTAGTTTACTTAAGCGAATGATGAATCAACAACTAATTTACCGCGAAGTTCGACCGACTGATCGCAGAAGCTCTTCTATATATTTGACTAAATTAGGAAGAGAAAAAGCAGAGCAAGTAAAGCGAATAACAGCTCAAACAAATCGGTTAGCTTTAAAGCATCTATCAGTTTCTGAGCAGGAACTTCTTTTAAAAAATATGAGACAAATAATTGCTAATTTTAGTCAACTAAATCAGAATTAACAAAGGAGCGTGGCCTATGAAAAGTGGACGAATGGAAGCTTTTAGTGATGGTGTCCTTGCAATTATTATCACTATTATGGTGTTGGAATTACGTCCACCGTTTGAAGTCGATAGAGAAAGTTTGCACCATTTATTAGGATCGTTCGTTAGCTATGCACTAAGCTTCATGTACGTTGGAATTTACTGGAACAATCATCATCATCTATTACAAATGTTGGAATTTGTGAATGGAAAAGTGTTATGGTTAAATTTACACTGGTTGTTTTGGATGTCACTTATTCCATTTTCAACGGCGTGGATTGGCATGAATCCTTATGAGAAACTACCGACAACAATATATGGAGTCGTTCTGCTTCTTTGTGCGATTTCTTATGTGCTACTACAACACGTTGTAATGAAATATCAGACGAAATCAACTAAGTTAAAAGAATATTTCGGAACAGATTGGAAAGGAAGAATTTCCTTAGTGATATACATATTAGGAATTGCTTTGTCTTTCTACCATCCAGCTTTAGCAGATATAACGTATTTAATTGTTGCTTTACTGTGGTTTATACCAGATAAACGAATAGAAAAAAGTTTATTCTATTATGAAGAGTAATTTAACATATAAATAAGAATAAGGAGGCATGACGATGCGACCAAATGAAATACCTGAAATAGCTCATACTGAATTAATAAATGAAGGTTATAAAGCGTATGAGAATGAAGAAGTCGTTGTTTATTGGAATCCTAAAATTTGTGAACATGCAGGACTATGTGTCGGAAATGATCCAGAAACGTTTGACGTCAATCGACGTCCATGGATTAAGCTAGATAATCAAACCGGTGAAAATATCGGGAAAGTAATTAATTTATGTCCATCAGGCGCATTAAAATATCGATTGAAAGAAGGGAAATAAAATGATAAAAATAACATTTGAAGAAGAAAATAACCGTGCAGTCGCTTTTGACGATGCAACAGAAATTGGAGAATGTACATTTGCTCGCGCAGACAAAGTATGGATTATCGATCATACATTTGTGACACCAAGTTATGGTGGACAAGGAATTGCTAAGAAGTTAGTAGCTGAAGTTGTAAAACATGCACGTGAAGCCGAAGTAAAAATCATGCCATTATGTCCATTTGCTAAAAGAGAATTCGTTCAAAATGACGAATATCAAGATATGTGGGCTAAATAAGAGATTACTATTAAAGCAAGCCTCTTTTGAGTTTCAAAGAGGCTTTTTTTTATAGACCAATTACAAAAAAATACCCTTCAAAAAATAGAAATAAAAAGAATGAGCATATTAGATGCAAAATAAATTTTTGTATGAGATAATTAGTTCGAAATAGAACTAAAAGAGTTTTATAAAAACATAAAAAAGAAAGAAGGAATTTAAAATGACACAACATGACGTATTAGGAATTCACCACGTAACAGCAGTAACAAGCGATATTATCGAAAACTATAATTTTTTAACAGATATATTAGGAATTCGTTTATTGAAAAAATCAGTGAACCAAGATGATATTCACGTATATCATACGTACTATGGTGATGATTTTGGAACACCAGGAACAGCATTGACATTCTTTGATTTTCCAAATACGCCACAAGCTAAAAAAGGGACTAATATGATTTCAAGAATTGGCTTGCGTGTACCTACTGATGCTGCTTTAGAGTACTATGCGAATCGTTTTGATGAATTTAATGTTAAACACGACGAAATTACTGAAGAATTTGGTGTAAAAGTTTTACGTTTTTGGGATAATGACGAACAAGCCTATCAACTTTTATCAGATGAGCACAACGAAGGAATGAAACCGGGAACACCATGGAAAGATAGCCCAGTACCTGCTGAACATGCTATTTATGGTTTAGGAACGGTAGAGATTACAGTTAGTTACTTTGATAAATTCAAATTAATCTTAGAACAATTGTATGATATGGAAGAAATCGCAGTAGATGGTAATCGTCATTTATTTGAAATGGGAGAAAAAGGTAATGGCGCTCGTTTAGTTATTGTGGATGATCCAGATAGTCCAGCAGGTATGCCAGGTTACGGTGACGTTCACCACGTAGCATTCCGTTTAGCAGATGCTAAATCACTTAAAATTTGGGAAGAAAAATATAATCGTATGGTATTACCACATTCTGGATACGTTGATCGCTTCTACTTTGAATCATTATATGCACGAATTGGTCATATATTATTTGAATTAGCAACAGATGCACCAGGTTTCATGGTAGATGAGCCGTACGAAACAATGGGTGAAATTTTATCACTTCCACCATTTTTAGAGGAAAATCGTGAAGAAATTGAACGTGTTGTTCGTCCATTTAACACAAAACGTTCAAAATAAAGGAGTAGCCAATGAAAGCTGTTAATCCAAATGAATTAAGCGAACGTGAAAATTATAAATTTTTAGTAGGATCAGTCATTCCTCGTCCAGTTGCTGTAGTATCTACGATGGGAGAAACAGGTATAGTAAATGTTGCTCCTTTTAGTTACTTTAATATTGTAACATCTAATCCTCCGATTTTATCGGTGAGTATACAACGCCATAGCAATGGGAAAATGAAAGATACGGCACGTAATATATTAGATAATAAACAAGCCGTGATTCATATTTTAGATAAAGGAATTGTAGAAGATGCTAATCAAACTGCTGCCTCATTAGAACCTAACGAGAGCGAGTTAAATCGTACTAATTTCCATTTAGTCGATTCTTTAAATATTGAAGTTCCAGGTTTAAAAGAAGCACGCATTCGATTTGAAGTAGAATTGTATGAACATGTATTAATTGAAGAAGCCGGCCAACCTACAGCTGACTTACTTTTATTACGAGTTTTAACTTACCATATTGAAGAAAACTTGTATCATGAAGGACGAATTGATCCGATTGGCTTAGAACCAATTAGCCGTTTAGCGGGTAATAATTATAGCCAATTAGGCGAAATATTTAGTGTTAAAAGACCAAACTAGTTAAATCATTCTTGAAATAAAAGCAAAAAAACTGAACACACTCGCTGTGTTCAGTTTTTGTTAGTGAATCGATCATATTATTTCGACAAATAGAAAGTGATAAAAGGCTAAGCTCTTTTATTTGATTAATGATTCGATACATGTTATATTTAATTCGAAATCGAACTTTTATGAAAGTAGACGATATAAAAAGGAGACGATATTAATGAAACATACAGGATTACATCACGTATCTGTTTTAGGTGCAAATGCAAAAGAAGCTTATCATTTTTATCATGATATTTTAGGTCTTCAAATGATTATGAATACAGTTAATCAAGACGATAATAGTATGATCCATCTATTTTTTGGTGATGAAAGTGGAAGAAGTGGAACAGAGTTTACAGTATTTGAAATGAAAGGTGCTCCACGTAATCAGTTTGGAACAAATGCAATTGAACGTACAATGTTTTTAGTACATGATCGTGCAGCTTTAGATTTTTGGGTGCAACGATTTGATCAATTTGGAGTAGAACATTATGGCATTGAAACATTTGATGGACGTGATGTTTTACGATTTGAAGATTCTGATGGGCAACGATTAGGCTTAGTATATCGTGATGAACCATTAGTAGGAATGGAACCTTATAATCATCCAGATATTGATTCAGCCTATTTGATTCAAGGGATTGGTGATGTGCACTTACGCGTTCGTTACCCAGAAGCAACGAGTGATGTTCTGACGAAACATTTTGGTTTTGAAAAAATAAATGAGTACACTATGGGTCGAAACCGTGTAGAACGTTATCAATATAAGGGAAATGCATTTAAACACGAAGTACATCTAATTGAAGATAAGACATCGCCAATTCAACGTTTAGGAGTGGGAGGAGCGCATCATTTGGCGTTTGGTGTAGAGACACGTCAAGATCTTGAATCCTTAGTTAACTACTTAGGTGAACATTCGATTATTAATTCTAATGTAAAAGATCGTGAATTTTTCAAATCATTATATTTTAGAGAACCAAATTATAATTTATTTGAAGTAGCAACCCCTGTAGTACATTCATTTGGAGATTTACCAGAACAACATTTAACTTACGATGAACAACCGCTTTTCTTACCAGAGTTTTTAGAATCACGCCGCGAAGAAATTGAACGACTCATTAAAGAGTAGAAAAAGGAGATGAATATTTGATGGAATATAAATGGTTAAAAACGGATGCGAAAGAATTATTCGTAATGTTTCACGGAACAGGTGGTAATATGTATAGCTTATTACCAATTGTTGGGGAGATTGATTCAAATGCTGACGTTTTAACGTTTTTAGGTAATGATGGGGTGGGTCAAATGCGCCGTTATTTCCCTTTACCAACAAACGGTAAAATGTCAACAGACGTATTAAAAGAACGAGCAGAACAATTTTTAGAAGAATTTCGTACGATTGATTTAAGTCAATACGAACGAATTACAGCAATTGGCTATTCCAATGGCGCTAATTTTATTTTAAGCATTTTACAGGTCGATCCAAACTTTGTGGATGAAGTTATTTTATTACATCCGTCGAATTTTAATTATGATTTTAAAGATGAAGTGAGTCAAATTAAAATGGTAGCAACTGTGGGAACGACAGATTATATTGCGCCACCAGGGGATATTGTTCAAATGCATAAAGAAATGTCCGCACAGAAATTCCCACATTTTGATATTAAAATGTTTGATGGTGGACATGGTGTATCTGAAGAAGAAATCGAATTTTTAAAGACACACTATAAAAATTAAAACATTATATAATGTCGTTCGGTTGATTAATCATTCTGTAGGTGATATAATTAGTTCGAATTAGAATTAATTAAAAATGGTATATATTAAAATAGTATACCTGAGGACAGGTGAGACAATTGGAACTAACTCGAGATCAACTATCGTTAAAAAATTTAATCCATTTAATGCGAGCAACTAATAAGCTAGAAGAAATTATTCAAAAAGATCTTCGCTCAATTGAATTAACAATTAATGAATTCGGAGTGTTGGAACTTCTATATCATCGAGGGAAACAGACGACTCGATCTATAACAGATAAAATTTTAGTAGCCAAAAGTTCAATGACTTATGTGATTGACTGCTTGGTAGCTAAAGGATACGTGCAACGAATGAAGTGTAAGGAAGATCGTCGCGTTATACATATTGATTTAACTGAATCAGGACGTGCATTGATTGACAACTACTTTCCAAAACATACACAACTCGTTGAATCATGTTATCAAGAATTACAAGAACAAGAGTTAGTTGAGTTACATCGACTATTAGGACAAGTCAGACAGTCTTTTGACAGTTTTTCAACAATACAAAATAAACAAATAGATGGAGGAAAATAAACATGCAAACAAAATTATTAGTCGTATATTATAGTTCAACAGGTGCCAACTATCAATTAGCTGAATGGGCAAAAGAAGCTGGAGAAGCTGCAGGAGCAGAAGTACGTGTACGTAAAGTTCAAGAATTAGCTCCTGACGTAGCGATTGATTCAAATCCAGCATGGCGTAAACATGTTGATGCAACACAATCAATCGAAGTTGCAACAACAGAAGATTTATTATGGGCAGATAGTATTGTATTCAGTTCACCATCACGCTTTGGTACAATGGCCAGTCAAATGAAGCAATTTATTGACCTTCAAGGTGGTGCGTGGGCACAAGGGAAATTAGCCAACAAATTTGTTACAGCATTTTCATCAGCTCAAAATCCAAATGGTGGTCAAGAGCAAGTGATTCAAGGTATTTATACAGTAATGCAACATTGGGGAACAGTTATCGTTCCAGCTGGCTATGTTAATATGAGTACGTTTGGTGCAGGTGGTAACCCTTATGGAACAAGCGCAACAGTTAATCAAGAAGCTGAAATCGTCAATGCAGAACAAGTTGCAGTGGCAGCTAAAGATCAAGTAACCCGCTTAGTTCAGATTACTGAAGCTTACTTAAAAGGCTCAAACTAAACATAAGAATCGCCGAGCGCGTACTTATCAAAGTATTGATAGGATGAAGCATAAGAGATGAATAGAAAGCTATGAAATGTCCATGCGTCATTATCATAGCTTTTTTGTTTATAATTACAAATGATGACACTCGCAGTGAATGAATTAAAGAATATTGTATCTTCAGCCATTATAGCAGTATAAATGAATAAGAAATACTGAAAGGATGATTAAGATGAAAAAGAAGCACGACGGTTTTTCGCGGCAAATGAATAGCACAGGTGAGAAGACATCTATGATGTATCATGACACACATGAGCATCACGACAATCATTATTCACACGCATCTCATCAGACAGATAGTCATCACCATCATCATCAACATATGATTGAAGATTTTAAGCGGCGCTTTATTTTTTCTATCATTCTTACAGTTCCTATTTTAGTGTTATCGCCTATGATTCAAAATGGACTGAACTATTCGTTTACATTTTCAGGTCAATCATTTCTTCTCTGGCTATTATCCACTATTCTATATTTTTATGGTGGATGGCCGTTTATTACAGGGATGAAAGACGAACTGAAGCAGTGGCAACCAGGAATGATGACACTTATTTTTATGGCGATTACAGTGGCATATAGCTATAGTTCAGCCATTGTATTTGGATTGTCTGGACAAGATTTCTTTTGGGAATTAGCGACATTGATTGATATTATGTTGTTAGGCCATTGGATTGAAATGCGATCCGTCTTAAGTGCATCAAATGCGCTTGAAAAATTAGTAGACTTAATGTCAGATATTGCACACGTAAGTCGTCCAGAAGGTGTCATAGATATTAATCGAGATCAAATTAAACCAAATGACCACCTTATCATTAAGCCAGGTGAAAAAGTTCCAGCTGATGGAATAATTGTTGAAGGGACAAGTTATATTGATGAGTCCATGTTGACCGGTGAAGTGCGACCTGTTGAAAAAACAGTAGGCGATGCACTGATTGGCGGTGCCATTAATGGAAGTGGAACTTTGGAAGTAGCGGTTAATCGGATTGGAAAGGATACTTATTTGTCCCAAGTCATCCGTTTAGTTCAACAAGCGCAAGATTCAAAATCTCGAACACAAGATTTAGCTAATCGAGCTGCTTTTTGGTTAACGATAATCGCTTTAACGGTTGGTGTCTTAACATTTATAGTATGGTATGCAATAACGCGAGATATTGCCTTTGCGATTGCTCGCATGGCAACAGTGATGATTATTACTTGTCCTCATGCGCTAGGATTAGCAACACCATTAGTTGTTGCAACCTCTACCGCACAAGCTGCTAAAAATGGGCTATTAATTCGTAATCGTTCAGCATTCGAGACATCGCGCCAAGTGAATGTAGTTGTTTTTGATAAAACAGGGACTTTGACACAAGGACAATTTGAAGTAGATGAGATTCAAGTATTTGATTCCCATTATACTAAAGATGCTATCATACAATTTGCAGGTACATTAGAAAGTTACTCGGAACATCCAATTGCTAGTGGAATATTGAAGCAAATGAAAGAAAGACAATTAAGTCATTTACCAGTTGGCAATGTTCAGGCATTAAAAGGAAAAGGGCTATCAGGTCAAGTGGATGGACATTCGGTTTTCGTAGTAAGTCCAGGTTATTTAACTGAACGAGGAATCGCTATACCTAATCAACAAAAAAGTGATTCTCCGTTAACGCAAGTCTTTCTATTAGTTGATCATCAATTAGTAGGTGCGATTAGTTTATCTGATCAAATTCGTCCAAGTGCTTATTCAGCTATTCAACGATTACATAATGAAGGCATACAAACGTGGATGTTAACTGGAGACAATGAACATACTGCTAAAAAAGTAGCTGATGAATTGGGAATTAATGGTTATTTCGCAAATGTTTTGCCTCATGAAAAACAAGATAAAATAAAAGAATTGCAAAAGCAAGGGAATATTGTCGCTATGACAGGCGATGGTGTCAATGATGCACCAGCGCTTGCACAAGCTGACGTCGGTATTGCCATTGGTTCCGGAACGGATATTGCATCTGAAACGGCGGATATAATTTTGGTGAATTCAAATCCAGAAGATGTTGTCACGTTAATTCGTTTTGGTCGAGCCACTTATCGGAAAATGATTCAAAACTTAATATGGGCAACGGGATATAATATATTAGCAATCCCGCTAGCTGCGGGGATATTATCAAATATTGGAATTGTTATTTCACCAGCAATTGGAGCAGTATTTATGTCATTAAGTACGATTATTGTAGCGTTTAATGCGAAGTTACTAAAATTAGAACGATCGCCAAAGAAGTAAAGAAGGTGAGAAGATGGAATATATTCAATCATATGAAGCGTTAAATCAATTAATTCATAGAGCTGAGCCGGTTTTAATTTTTGTATCAATGCCCACATGTAGTGTATGTCATGCTGTTGCACCACGCGTTCAAGCGCTAGCTAAAGAAATGGAGATATCATTTTATGAATTAGATGCCTCCCGAGTAAAAGAAGCAGCAGGACAATTAAGTTTATTCACGTCACCAGTAGTGATGTTATATCGAAAAGGACGAGAGTATCATCGACAAGCTCGAGTAATTAATTTTGAAGAATTAGAAAAAAGAATTCAAGAACTTCAAACAATGAGATAAATAAAAAAGAATTGAGGAGATATGAACTGCTCCCTGTCAAGTAGACAGGTAAAAAAATAAATTTTATGCACCTATGGTTTTTCATCCATAGGTGTTTTTTTATGCTGGAATAGCTAAACCCATCTTTAATGTGATTCGTTTAGTGTTAAAGAAATGAATATATTGATCAATATCTTTTGTTAAACTTTCAAATGTATCATATTTATTTAAATAATATAATTCTGATTTGAGCATGCCAAAAAAGTTTTCCATTGGACCATTATCGATACATTTTCCTACACGTGACATACTTTGAATGGCTTGGTGATCCTTAATAAATTGAG